>NZ_WTKV01000025.1:0-74631 GCF_011378705.1 Pseudoalteromonas sp. SA25
TAACTTGTACTAATTACCCGTGAGGCTTAACCATACAACGCCAAACGCGTTTTATGTGATAGTGAAACAAGCGAAGAAGTTAATATGACTAAAGTAGATATTACTTAAGAAAGACTTAAAAAATATTATCAGATATTTTCCAAATTCAGTTAGTGCGTAGTAATACGGATTAACGCCCAAATTTGCTTGGTGACAATAGCGTTTTGGACCCACCTGATTCCATGCCGAACTCAGTAGTGAAACGAAACAGCGCCGATGATAGTGTAGCATTTGCTATGTGAAAGTAGGACATTACCAGGCTTCAAATTGTAGAAAGCCCGAATCTAACGATTCGGGCTTTTTTACGTCTGCAGAAAAGTAAAATACGCGTAATTAATGTACACACACCAACACCTAGCACGTAGGTCGGGTGAGCGCCGCGACTCCCTACGCTGAAAGTACCCTTATACCAACCTGCATAAATCTTTAATCAATTTAACGAATTAAATTGCACTATACGTCGTTAAAATTTTTTATTTAGAACTACTAGATACAAAAATTTTTGCCTAGTTCTAGCGTAATTTTCTTAACGTTAAATAGACCCCATATATAAGCAGATTGGTATTATAAAGCTTCTACTTCAATTCTAACCTCACGATACGACTCATTATCTTCACTAAATCACAGTCTGATTTAAAAGCTAGCTACTTCTTCTCATTTTGTTGCAATTTCATTCTTGGTTTAATAAGTGACCTGTGTAAAACTACCTGAGTTAATTTAGTAAATCAGGTGACATGAATGTCGAATATTAAAGCTTGGAAACTTATAAGCCTGTTTTGTTTGTTCGCAGTGCTTATGGGTTGTCAATCGAAAGAAGAGCAGCTGCAACAAACAATTCAAGAGTCTATTAAAAAGGTAGATACGGAGCTGTCTCAGCTTGGTACTGCACTCGATAATGGAAGTGTACGCAATGCTGTGTTACTTAAAGAATATGGCGAGCTTCTTAAAAAACAACAACCAGAGCTTACAAAAGTTGTTGATGTAATTACCCTTGATGCAACGCGCCAAGGCGCACTTTATAGTGGCTTAACACAGCGACTTAAAGATATTAAAGGAACTTACTTAATTCCTCCTTACGAAGATACGTTACATAGCATTGATTTGTTACGTGATGCATCTAAACCTACGCTATTTTCTGATGCGTTAACCGATCCTATCAATATGCTAGCTGATATGTCCAAAGGCACTTTAGCGCGTGTAGGCGCAATTAGTAAGCAAGCTGAAGGTGAGGGTGTTGGTAACCAAATGGTAGGTAACCCTAACTATGGTAACTGGCAATCAAATAGTAACGGTATTAGCTTTTGGCAATGGTACGGAATGTACCGTATTTTAGGTGATGTATTTGATCGTGTTGAATATGGAAGCTGGAGTAAGCGCCGAAAGTATAGCTATTACAATGACTATGGCCGCTCGCGTTATTCAAGCCCTAAACAAATTAAAACCCAAAGCGCTTTAGAAACACGCACGCGCCAAACATACCAACGCCAAGGTAAGCAGTTTACAAGCCCTTATGCGAGTAAAAAAACAGGTGCATCAGGTTTAAGCCGTAGTAGTTATACGCCAGCAAAAAGCCGCAGTAGTTATTCTCGTTCGAGCAGTTATAGCAATAGCTCAGGATCGGTGCGTGATAGCGGTAGCAGAACCTCTCGTGGCGTGAGCCGTGGTAAGTAAAAGAATAAAGTTGGAGTTAGAATAATATGTATGAATTTAATGGAATAACTATGTGGTCACTGCAAGCGCTGGCGATTGATTTTGCAATTATTGTTTTATTATTTGTAAGCCTCAAATATATAAAAGGCTGGGTTTCAAACTTACATGCAAATGATGAAATAACAGAGCGTGATAACTTTGCTTTTGGGATTAGCTTTGCCGCTGGCTTAGTGGCACTGGCGATTGTATTAACGGGTGTAAGTAGCGGAGCTTTTGCTGCAACACTGCAACAAGAAGCACTGCAAATGTTAGCTTATGGCGCATTAGCAATTGTACTGATTAAGTTGGGTCACTTTTTTCAAGATAAAGTAGCGCTTCGTAAAGTAAGCCTGCACGACGAAATCGTTAAAGGTAACGTTACAGCTTCAATAATTGATTTTGGCCATGTTGTCAGTGTTGCTATCGTTATTCGCTCAGCTCTTTTATGGGTGGCTACTGACGGCTGGCATGGTCTTCCAATTGTAATTGCCGCCTTTATTATAGGTAGTGTTGTATTACTACTTGTTAGCCAGTACCGAGTGCAGTTATTTAAACGTACAAATAAAAGTGGCGACTGCCTACAACAAGCAATTGTTGATGGTAACTTAGCTGTGGGTATTCGTTACGCTGGATTTTTAGTAGGTAGTGCATTAGCTATTACAGCAGCAACGGGTGTTGCACCTTACGCGGCTGATAATATTAATGCGAGTTTACTATACTGGGCTATTAGCGCAGTAGTGAGCCTTGTTGCATTTATTATTTTGCACTTAGTGACAATTAAAATAATTTTATCTGGTTGCGATATTTCCGATGAAGTTAATCGTCAAAAAAATGTAGGTGTAGCTACTATTTCTGCAGCAGTATCATTTGCTGTAGGTATCACTATGGCAACATTACTAGGCGCATAATCAGTGTCATCAACCAACACTCCCCCAAGTAAGTCTCGCTTACTTGGGCACGATATACTACTTATTACTGTTATGGCCGTGCTTGCTGGGTGCGGCCTTATTTATGAATACTTACTGTCTCATTATGCGGGCCGTGTACTTGGCTCGGTAGAGAGCGCTATTTACGCCATGATCGGTACTATGATTGTAGCAATGGGCTTGGGCGCTTTTTTAGCGCGTTGGTTTAAAGATGCATTTACCGCTTTTGCTTGGCTAGAAAGCATTATTGCTTTGGTTGGCATGGGCTGCATTTTAGCGATAGCGGGTGTAATAGCAGTTAGTTATTCTCTTCCTCATTTATTTTCGAGCATTTTTAATTTACCCCCTGATGTTGTACTTAATGGTTACGTATTTCAAAAGCTACAAGAGTGGTCACGTTTTCTACCTTATGTTTTTGGTTTAATACTTGGCTTATTTATTGGTATGGAAATACCGCTTATAGCGCGCATTCGTCAGCACGTTTATGGCCGTTTTTTAGAAAACAACGCAGGGACTATTTATGGTGCCGATTATATTGGTGCTGGTATTGGTGCAGCCATTTGGGTAAGTATCATGCTCTCAATGCCTATAATGCAAGCTGCAGCGTGGACGGCGTTATTTAATATCATCGCAGGACTCGCGTTTTTATGGCGCTACCATACCCATGTGCGCTTTGCTAAGGCACTTTTAGTTTGCCATATAGTATTACTGGCATTATTTGGCTTTATTTTAGTATTTGGCAGTAGCTGGATGAACAATCTAAGTAATGTTTTATACAAAGATAAAGTAATTTATTCGCAAGCAACTAAATACCAACACGTAGTTTTAACCGAAAGATTAAGCAAAAACCAACCTCAGCCAATTACCGATTTATATTTAAATGGGCGTTTACAGTTCTCAAGTATTGATGAGCAAATATATCATTCAATGCTGGTTTACCCTGCAATGCTTGCCTCTAACAGACACGACCGTGTATTAATAATTGGTGGTGGTGACGGGCTTGCACTTAGAGATGTTTTAAAATGGCCTGTAAGCGAAGTAACGCTAATAGATTTAGACGCGCAACTACTCAATTTATTTGGTCATAAAGACGGTGACTTTACGCCGCCAGAGCACATCAATAAGCGATTACTACAGCTAAACAATAAATCGATGCATGATTCGCGAGCCAACATAATTGTGGGTGATGCATTTTTAGAAGTAGAAAAGCTACTTGACCAATCTAAGCAGTTCGACACTATTTTAATTGATTTACCTGACCCTAATCATCCTGATCTAAATAAAATGTACAGTGACTACTTTTATAATCATGTACGGCAGCTATTAGCACCCGATGGCGCAATGGCGGTTCAATCAACCTCACCTTATCACGCTAAAAAAGCGTTTTTAAGCATTGCTAAAACAGTTAAAGCTGCTGGGTTTGGCTATGTTGAGCAGTATCAGCAAAACATACCTTCTTTTGGGCAGTGGGGCTGGACTATAGCGACTAAAATGGGGCAGTCGGCCAGTGGTCGTATTAATGATACGACGGCTATGCCTGTGCCATCAAGGTGGATTAGTAAAGAATATTTATTGGCAAGTTTTGTATTTCCTAACCACTACTTTGAACAAGTTAAAAGTATTGAGGTCAATAGGTTAGGGTCTGGTCAGTTGTATGATTACTACCGAACTGCATGGCAAATAGAAAGCGAATTGTATAAAAACTAATAAAACATGGTTGACATAATATGTCGACCATGAGAATCTTAACTCAGACATAATATGTCAAACGACAAAAGGCAGAGACATGGAATTAAATGAACTTTCAATAAAATTAGCTTCTTTTGAAACTGAAGGCGCTAACTTTGAGTCTTTCTTGATTGCCAACCCAGGCGAGCAAGATGTTTTACAAGTCATTGTTGATGGAAATGATGAGCTTCCAATTTTTGTTACGCAAACGCAAGAGCAGTTATTATGTATTAGCTACTTGTTTGACGAAGATGAAGTTAAAAGTGAATTACGCAACGAGTTAAACGAAACATTACTACGTTTAAACGTGCCAATTCCACTGAGTGCATTTGCTAAAATCGATAACAAATACGCGATTTTTGGTGCACTGTCGGTAAATTCATCATTGGATGACGTTACCCACGAACTAGTGACATTAGCCGATAACGCTATCGATGCACTAGAAGCCGTGACCTTGTATTTAAACGATTAATAGCTAGTTAGTGGAGTTAAGATTATGAGTATTTTAAAAAAATTATTTACAGCAGTACGTGGCGGCGCTCGTGAAGCAGGCGAAGCAATTGTAGACAAAAATGGCATCCGTATTTTTGAGCAAGAAATTGCAGACGCGCAAAATGCACTTCACCGTGCTAAAAAAAGCCTTACTGAAGTAATGGCCAAAGAAATGCAAACTAAGCGTAAAATTAGCGCTGTAGATGCATCAATCGCTGAACATGAAGCGTATGCAGGCCAAGCTCTTGAAAAGGGTAACGAAGCGTTAGCATTAGAAATTGCAGAAAAAATTGGTGACTTTGAAGCTGAAAAAGCGGAAAACGAGCAAGTATTGTCTGGCTTTAGCAATCACATTGTTGCGCTTAAGCAGCAAGTTAAAGATGCTGAAAAATCGATTAAAGAAAATCAGCGTCAGCTTACAATGGTTAAAACCACTGAAAGCGTACAGCAAGCAACAATGGCTGTTAATAGCACGCTTAATACAAACAGCTCGTCTATGACATCGGCTCGTCAATCGCTTGAACGCATTAAACAGCGCCAACAAGATCGAAGTGACCAGCTTGGTGCTGCAAAGCAACTTGAGTCAGACGTAAATGGCGATGACTTAAAAGCAAAAATGGCTGAAGCAGGCATTGGCGACACAAGTCCAAAAAGCGCTGATATTTTAGCTCGCATCAAAGCGAAGCAAAATAGCTAACTATTACGTTTATACTTTAAAAAGGTAACCGAGTTTTTCTCAGTTACCTTTTTTGCTTAGAAGGCAGCCTTCCTATGTTTAATTTTTTCAAATCTAAAAAAGAGCCAGAACGTCAACTTAATCATCCGAGCGATCTTAAAAAAGGCGACATGTTTAGCGTTATCGATTCATTTGCCTATCCTGCATGGTTAAAGGGTGAAACGTTACGTGTTACTGATATTCAGACTTACCAATATCAGCACAGTAGCGATACTGAATTTGTACTTGAGACAAATAGCGGCCAAGTTGTATTTTTACAAATTGAGCAAGATGATGGCGAAGAGTGGGCTAACTTTTCTATTAAAATTCAGCGAAACGAAGTTGAAGAGATATTTAGCCTTGATGAGTTTGCGCGTATTTTTGATGAAGAGTCGTTAACCCACATTACAGTGCAAAATACACCAGAGCGCTTTATGCAGTTTTTAGCTAAAAGCTACCAACAAAGCGAGTCGCCTTATGTGTGTTATTTCCATAATAAAGATTACCGCAACCAAACTTTGCCTCGCTATGAGCAAGAAGGTGGTGAGCCATGTGAAATGATTTGCTTAGCGTCAGATAATGAAGGCTTTGGTTTAAATATCGAAATTTGGGATGGCGGCGAAACCGAAGTATCGCTAACGCTCATGCGTCCAATGTCAGACATTGTAGACTTGTTTCCCGGAGATGCTAAGTGAGTGATGCTAAAGATAAGTGGTTACGTCAGGAACAAGCTGTACGTGCCACACAAATGGCATTCGATCTAAGCAGCGAAGTTCAAAAGCTGATAAAAAAGCAGGCAATTGATCAAGAGCTAACGCCGTCAGATATGATCCGAAAAATACTTGGCTTAGACGTAAAGTCTAAAAAAACGCGTCAACGTTTATCGTTTAACTTAAATGATGATGAAATAGCGCAACTAGCCAGTCGCTTTGATGTACAAAGCGATGATAAGCGAGCCGTAAAGCAACAAGTAGCTGATTTATTAATAGCTCACACTAAAAATAAAAAAGTGAAATAATTTAATTAGGTTTTTATGAATATTATTTTAATTGCTTACTTAATTATTTTTGCGTTGTTTGGTACTGCGGCGAGTTATTTTGTACGTTTTATTTATGCATATTGGGTGCTTAAAACAATGCCCATGAAATACATTATTAAAGCGGGTATTTGCGTGGTACTGGTGGTAGTAATTTCAGCGTTAATTCCGTATTTAAGTTAACGCTGAAATTAGCTTATACGCGGCCGTTTTTATTTTATATCAAACGACTGGCATTGGTGGTTAATACACAGCGATTGCACTTCAAGTACAGGAGAACAATCAGTTAAGCCTTGTGCTTTATTTTGTATGTTTTCTTGTTTTGTTATTTGTTGAGCAAGCTGTTCTGCTTCTTCTTGAGATGTGTTTAGCGTTGAATAAACAGCATATTTACTCGGTCCGCCGCATGCGCGGGCACCCACTTCAAGTACTTTGCACTGAAAGCTTGCAGTGCAGCTGTTATTACTCACCATGTTATTCAGATCATAGTTTAAGTCAGATAAGTTTTTACTTTGCTCATTTGACGTCACAGTACTAGCACAACCACTTAGTAATAAAATGCTGCTAGCAATGCTTAAAATTGATAGTTTAATTGCCGATGGTAAACAACTCATAACGTTATCCTTAAAATGCACTTACCGCTGAGCCTTCAAGTTTAACACATTTATTTTCAACACACTGCGTGCTTGGCGTTGTTAAATGCTGACAAATGCTCATCATTCCTTTTTGTGAATTATAACTACTTTCAAGCTTTGTGATTTTATCGCTAAGGGCTGTTACTTGATCCTCAGACGCTGCGTTTGTTGAATACACGACAAAGCTGCTTGGTCCGCCACATGCGCGACTACCTACTGCATTTACTCTACATTGAGTGCTGGTATCACATTGCTTATCTGTAATTAGCGTATTTAATTCGGTTTTGGCTGCTTTTATATCGTCTATTGAAACGTTTTTTAAATCAGCTTTTGGTATTTTTTCAGCAACTACGTTCTTTTTAGTATTTTCTTGTAATTGAGTGTTCTCTTTTAGCTTTTGTAGCTCTTGCTTAGGTGCTTCAGCTTCTGAGGTGATTGTTACTTGCTGCGTTTCAGTGGGTGCTTTATCTAAGCATGCAGTTAAACAAAGTGGTAAAAGTATGGCTAACAATGGGGTACGCATAACAAACCTTGATAGTGATGAAATATTCATCACTATCATACACGGTGCATTTTTTACGGCAATAAAAACTATATTATCAAGTAATTAAAGCCGCGAAAAAATATCGTTTTGTTAAAGTCCACCCTGCGTTAGTTTGGTGGGGTTAAGTAGTTTTTCGAGTTCACTGCGTGGTAAATCGGTTTCCTGCTCAGCTACATCAATAATTGGGCGAGCTTCTTTATAAGCCTGCTTTGCTATTTTTGCTGCTTTTTCATAACCGATCACCGGATTAAGCGCAGTTACCAAAATTGGATTTTTAGCGAGTGCTTTATCTATATTTGGCTGATTCACCTTAAAACTGGCAATCGCTTTATCGCCCAGCGCTTGTGCGCTATTTGCAAGTAACTCAATACTTTGCAAAATATTATACGCAATGACTGGGAGCATAACGTTTAGCTCAAAATTACCCGCTTGACCTGCTACGGTAATAGTGGCGTCGTTGCCAATAACTTGTGCGCTTACCATGGCTGCGGCTTCTGGTATTACTGGGTTTACCTTACCTGGCATAATAGATGAGCCTGGTTGAAGCGCTTCAAGCTCTATTTCACCTAAACCTGCAAGTGGTCCTGAGTTCATCCAGCGTAGGTCGTTGGCTATTTTCATTTGTGCGACAGCGAGTACTTTTAATTGCCCAGAAAGTGCGACGATGGCGTCTTGTGAACCTATATTATAAAAAAAGTTACTACTGGGCGTAAATCTAATGCCTACATTGGCACTCAGATTTTCTGCAAATTTGGCTGCAAACTTAGGGTCGGCATTTATTCCTGTTCCAACAGCTGTACCGCCTTGTGCAAGTTCGCATACACGCTCTAAGCTATGTCTAATTCCTGCTGCGGCATGATTAACTTGTGACTGCCATGCACTGAGTGTTTGATCAAACGTTACAGGCATTGCATCCATTAAATGCGTACGGCCCGTTTTAACTATATGGCCTACTTCAGCTTTTTTCTTTTCCAGGCTTTGCGATAAATTTTCAAGCGAAGGAAGTAATTCGTACACTACATTTATTGCGCTACTGAGTGCGATAGCAGTAGGGACTACATCGTTAGAGCTTTGCCCCATGTTTACATCATCATTAGGGTGAATGCTTTCATTGCCTATCCGGCTAGCAAGCGTTGCAATAACTTCATTGGCATTCATATTTGAGCTTGTGCCAGAACCTGTTTGAAAAATATCAACGGGAAAATGCTCAACATGTTCACCATCAATAATACTTTGGCAAGCTTGCTCAATTGCATCGGCTTTAGCTTTGCTTAAATGGCCTAGCTCACAGTTACTTTGTGCAGCGGCTTGTTTTATATAAGCCAGTGCAGTTATAAATTGCTTTGGCATAGGTAAGCCACTAATGGCAAAATTATTAACCGCTCGCTGTGTTTGCGCCTGATAGAGCGCATCAGTAGGTACTTGTAGCTCGCCCATGCTGTCTGATTCTGTTCTAAAGTTGCTCATAAGTGTGCTCCTTAAAAAGGGTTGAATTCGTGACTAAGAATACGAGCTTCACGCTCAAGTATTAAAAATTGTGCAGTATTGTTATGCACTTTATAAAACCGTTTTAGTGCTAATAAAGGTTTGTATAACTGCTCTAAACATTGTTTACGAATAGCATTATGTATAAGAGGGTCGCACATTTTGTTCATAATTTCATGGTGTGTGCGTCTAAGATAAAACTCTTGAAGCAAGGGATTACGTTGTTGCTCAAATTTTTTGGCGACGTTAAGGGCGGTTTCTATGTAATCGGCAACGAGCATGGGTGCATGCAGGCCAGGTCTTAAGCAATGGCAAGAGAGTTCTTGATGGTAACGATGCTGGGCATAATTTGAAGACATAAAAAAACCGACTTAAGTTAACGATAATAGTTATCATTACATTTAATCAGTTTCAGTGTAAACAGTTATTATAAAAATTATTTGCGATACTAATTTGAGTTTTAATTGTAGCCAAGAATAAATATCTGATCTGTTTCATGTTTGGTCATCGCCTGTTGATTATGTTTAGGGTGCGAAAGTAAATCGATTACTGTAGCTCTCATATCAACGGCGTAACTATGATCGTCGGTGGTTTTTTCGGTTATAGCAATAGCTGCGTCTACAGCGGTATAAGGGGGTATATGCATAATTTTATCCTTTGAAATTTAATATAAGTTAAACCCTTTAGTGGGTTAGTTATATAAAAGCATATTACGTACCAATCATAATAAATTAGCTCAACCATATGATAGTTATAGTGTTTAAAAATTATCTTTTTTTCATCACGACAAAATAAGCTAAATTTGCTTTACTGTTGTGCATTAATCTACAATTTTGGTGCACAGTAATGACAAAGCCATTTTCACAAGCCTGTGAAAACAATAAAACCCCTATTTTAGAGCAATTAAAGGACGTATTAAAAAATACTAAAACAGTACTCGAAGTTGGCTCAGGAACCGGCCAGCATAGTGTTTTTTTTGCAGAGCAATTACCACATTTACAATGGCATACAAGTGATCGTGCTATAAACCACGAAGGGATTAATTTATGGCACCGCGAAGCTAATTCAACTAATTTACATGCACCACTTGAGCTTGATTTAAATAATGAGTGGCCAATAGATAAAGTTGACGCTATTTATACTGCAAACACATTTCATATTGTAAGTTGGCAATTAGTTGAGCGTTTTTTTGATGGTGTTAAACGCCACTTAAATAGCGACGGTATGTTGTGTATTTATGGGCCATTCAAATACCAAGGTGAATTTACCAGCCCAAGTAATGATGACTTTAGTGCCTTTTTAACAGAGCGCGATCCGTTAAGTGGAATAAGAGATTTTGAAGCAGTTGAACAACTAGCTAAGCAAGCAGGGCTTACGCTTATTAGCGATACAGCCATGCCTGCAAATAATCAGTTACTCGTTTTTAAACGGCAGTAATGAGCTACATTGCTCTTTATATATATCAATATGGCCGCGTTCACGCTTTAAGTAGTCGCTTATTGCATTACTAAAGTCGCCATCAACAATATGGTGAGCAGAGTAGGTAAGTACGGGTTCAAATCCGCGTGCTATTTTGTGCTCACCTTGTGCACCCGAATGAAAACAGTTGAGTTTATGCTTTATTGCAAACTCAATACCTTGGTAATAACACAATTCAAAGTGCAGCGAATCTACTTCCTCACTTGCTCCCCAGTAGCGCCCATAAAGCGTATTTTTACCTACTAAACTAAGTGTTGCAGCAATCACGTTATCGTCTCTTTTGGCCAGCATAATAACGAGAGTATTAGCCATTAAGGCATGTAAAAGCGTAAAAAACTCCATATTTAAATAGCCCAAATGACCAGAGCGCTTTAAGTAGGTACGCTGATAAAACTCACAAAACAATTGCATTATCTCGGGCGTAATTTGCGTTCCTTGCAGCCATTCAATATCAATGTTCTGTTGCGCTATTTTAGCTCGCTCTTTTTTAAGTGACTTACGTTTTCGTGAGCTAAGCATCTGCAAAAAGTCGTCAAAGGATTCATAACCTTTATTAAACCACTGAAATTGCACACCCACTCTTAACATGGCGTGTTGCTCAGTTAATGAGGTGGCTTGGGCTTGGTCGCAAAAATTAACATGCCATCCCGACCATCCTTGCTGAGCACTGTGTAAGCTAAGTTGCTCTGTAATGTATTGATATACCGCATTTGGATTAGCGTGCTCGATAGCAATGCGCTTGCCTTCAATAGGGCTAAAAGGAATGCCAGATAGCCACTTGGGATAATATTCTAAACCGTGTTTTTCGTATGCCTCAGCCCAGGCCCAGTCAAATACATACTCGCCGTATGAATGACTTTTTAAATACCCAGGTGCAAGTGCAACGAGCGTATCACTTTCAAAAATAGCGAGGTGATGGGGCTGCCAACCACTTTTTTGTGTTACGCATTGGCTTTGTTCAAGGGCATATAAAAAAGCATGTTGAGTAAATGGTTCATCACCAAATAAACGTTGCCACTGCGCCTGATCAATCTCATTAATACTGCTAAACCATTGGTGCGAAAACGTTCCCATGACTACTTACCTTGTAGTTGTTCTAAGCTGTTCTACGTTTTTAATAAACGTACTAATTTGCATTTTAAGCTCGGTAAAATGAGGATTATAAGTTAAGCGCTGTAAAGCCGGATAGTGTTTTAAGTTGGCGCTTGTACGCTCTCCTAGTTGTGGGTTTTTAGTTGTTTTACATGTTTTATATAGGGACTCGTCGTTAATAAAGCTGCCACAATTGCGATAAGTTGCGTTAATTCCATAATGTGGATTTTGCGGTGAGTTAACAACAGCAATATGCGACATACCATGAACCTTTTTACATTGACGTGTTGTGCATTGCGGATTATTTACTGTGTAGTCACTAGCAAAGTCTGGCGGTAAAATATCAGTGCTTCCATAAAGTACTAAAGTATCGAGCGGCTTATATTTGATTGAATTACCTTGGTGTAATGCACTTAATAATTTTAGCGTGGCACGCGTATCTATCGTGGTATCAATATCGCTAAGTACACTAAAAATAGGTAATTTAAGTGCAGGGCGTTTGTTTAAGCTACTTACGCTTGCAAGTGACATTGCATCGTACGAAGCGGCAGCTGCATTTAAAGGAAATGACTCATACTTAGCAAAGTCTACATCGGCGTCTTTATCAATCCAATTAACAAAGGGTATGGCATCAATCCACTTTGCTATCCAGCCGTACTTATTATGTGGCTCAGAGCCTGGCGAATAAAGCATAAGCGCTTTAATTTTAGGGGATACAGTGTGTTTGGTTGCGTAATCAAGAAGTAACGCTGCACCGGTAGAGTAACCTGCGAGTATCACCTCATCAAAGTCTTGTACGGAGCGTTCAATACCGTATTTTATTACTTGTTGCCATTGGCTAACGTCTACATTAAGTAAGGCACTTGCGGCGCTACCATGTCCTGGTAATAAAATAGTACGCACAGTATAGCCTTGCTGATAATACACTTGTGCTAAATCGTGATACGTAAAGGGGGAGTCAGTTAGTCCGTGGATTAATAGCGCAACTTTATTGCTGTTTGGATGCGTAAGCTCAAAAGGGGCAATAATATCTGCAATAGTAGGGTCAGGTTTTCGCGTACCTTGTGTTACTAATTGCTGATACGTTTGTGTAATAACAGGGCATGGCATATTTGCACGTGGATTGGCTTTATTTATATGTTTATATGCAAAATCTAAGTAATCGTTAAATGGCAAAAGGGCGTGGTAATTAAAGCGCTGGTGGTTGTGCTCATTTTCAAAGCGTAATAAGCCTTGTTGCTTACTTTTTGTTATAAATTTAAAGTCGCTCGCCTGCGATATACAGTTTTGAGCGACAGCTGTATGAGAAAAAACACTTAAAACAAAACCCAAAAATACTCTTAAAACTATTCTTAAAATTAAACCACTATTGTTCATTAACTTCTGCATATTGGACAAGACACTCGGTTAGCTTAATGAGTTCAAGCGGTTTTGCAAGATGTTGATTAAATCCAACTGCTTGTGCATGTGCTTTATCCTCTGGCATTACGTCGGCAGTTAAAGCAATAATCGGGAGTTCTTGTTCGGTTTTAAACTGGCGGATCAGTGCCGTTGCTCTATAGCCATCCATTATAGGCATTTGGCAATCCATAAGGACTAAATCAAAATGTTGTTTTTTCACTATATCGACCGCCAACTCACCGTTTTCTACTATATACGGCACAATCCCTAACGAGCCAAGCATCGCTTTAATAACCATTTGATTTACTGGGTTATCCTCTGCGACCAAAATGTCTAGCGAAGTAATATTAGTATTATCAAATGTAATAACATGTTCTTTTTTAGGCTCTGTTGTTTCTAACCGCATGGAAAATGTAAAAGTAGAGCCTTTATCTATTTCACTTTTAAGTGTTATTTCTCCCCCCATTAGCTGGCTTAGCTCTTTAGCTATGGTTAAGCCAAGTCCTGTACCGCCAAACTGCCTTGAGGTAGAACTATCAGCTTGGGTAAATGCGTTAAATAATTTTTTATGCTGGCTTGGTTTTATACCTATTCCTGTATCACTAACGTTTATAACAAGCTGTACTTTATTGGCGGCAGTAAACTCTGTTTCTATGTTTAAAGCAACGCTGCCTTGGCTTGTAAATTTAATCGCGTTACTACATAAATTAAGTAATACCTGCTCAATTCGCATAGGATCACCAATAAACCAGGTATTTAAAGGTAGCTTTGAGTTAACTTGCCAGTTAATACCTTTGTTAACTGCGCTTTGTTCAAACATATTGTCTATGCGTGTTATTAAGGCACCTAGGTCGAATGCAATAGATTCAATAACTAACTTTTGGGATTCTATTTTTGATATATCAAGAATGTCATTAATTAAGTTTAATAAACTTTTAGATGATGAGTTTATTTTATCTAAATAGCCAATGAGTGTACTTGCACTGTCTGTTTCTCGAGCAAGTGAAGAAAAACCAATAACGGCGTTTAATGGTGTACGTATTTCGTGGCTCATATTCGCTAAAAATTGGCTTTTAGCCTGATTAGCTAAATCAGACTGCTGCTTTGCTTGTGCGAGTGAGTGTGTACGCTCTGCAACTTGACGTGTAAGTGCAATTTGTTGCTGATTAAACAGCAGTAAAACCATTAAAATTAAAGAACATACGGCAACTTGGAGTATGAGCAATAATAGAGTTAGTTGGCTATTATGTTGTGTTAAAAAGCTTTCTTTAAGGGCTAGTTTTACAATCCATTTTTGCCCTGCAAAGTCCACGTCAAACGACATTAAACGGCTGCCTTTGGCTTGCTGAACATCCTGAGAGTAATTACTATAAAACGGCGGTGTGTTTGTATCTTCGTATATACCAATCGAAAACATATCAGACTGTTCTTTAGAAATGGCCTGCTCAATAATACTACGCACTAAAAATATACCAGTGGCATAGCCTTTAATTGTTTTTTCATCGTTATATTGGGAGTACACAGGGGCAAATAATAAATAGGCTGGTTTAGGTTGTTTGGTTTGCACCAACTGAATTATTTTAGTTCCGACTGGCATGTACTTTATAGCGGGGTTAAGCAGAGAGTTTTTTCGATCAGGGTTTGAAAATACATTAAAGCCAATCGCTTTTTGATTACCATTAAAAGGAGCTATGTATTTTACTATAACAAGGGGATCGTTAATTTCAAGAGGTTCGCCAACTATATCAATATCTAAATGGTAAATGTTTGATATTTCTTGAGCAAAGACTTCGCGTTGATTTTGAGGTATTTTTGCATTCCACGATAAAGCGTTAATAAACTCGTATTGAGTTAGTAACTGACTAGCATAAGAATAAAAATCTTGCTGGCTCAGCATGGGGGATGATTGGACCTGACTTGCTAAGCTCTGCACTGCAATAATACTACGATTTGTATATCTATAAAGGCTGTTTTCTATAACGTGGACTTCACGTTCGGCAATTTTAATAGTGCTTATACGATTTTCCTGATCGTATAATTGTGTTGTTACCGCGACTGATAAAAATAAAACTGAGCATACTGCAATTGTCGGAAATGCAGATATAGTATGTTGATTAGACTTTTGTGGTAATAAAGAAAGTAAAAACGGAGTTGCAATTAATACCCCTAATGTATCGCCAAGCCACCAGTAAATAACATTATTCCAATGATTATCAATACTGTAAATCGAGTTAAATTGACTCAGTGCGAATACGCCAAAGTTAGCTGAAATTAAGCTGACCAATATGGCTATGACTAAAATAAAGTAAATTATATTCTTGCGCTTTTTAAAGCGCAGCGGGTGACCAAGCCAATACTTTAAAAAAGCTGCGCCGACCATTGCCTGTATAACAACACCAAAGGCGATATACATTGCCTCGTTGAATGAGTTGCCGACCAGGACTAGCTCATGAGCTGAACTGTCAAAAATATTAAGGTTAAAGGCAATTGCAGCTACAAATAAAGGCGGGATAAAGCGCCACCACCAAATATAACAACCGACTAGAGCTATGCCGGCAGGTAACCAAATTGGAATTATTTGCGAGTTAAAAGCAAGTTTAGTGAGTGCTATGCCGACTAAAAAATATGCTAAAGCAAACATGATGTAAAAAATAATGGAATGATTTTTAGAGTTAAAATTTTTCACATAAGTTCCAAGCAATTATTATTATCGTTTTGAAATATCAGTATAGCTAACAGTAAGTTATTTTGGTTATTTTTATAATGGTAACTGTTTTTTGCTAAATGACTGCTTTAACACGACTGTTGATTCTATATTCGCAATACAACTTAAACTACCTAGCTGATGTTTTACAAATGTTTCGTAGCTCTCAAGATCATGTGCAATGATTTTTAATAAATAATCATAGCTTCCTGATATTACACAACACTCTAATACATGTGGTAATTTTTCTACATGTTGCTCAAATTGCTCTGCAGCACTTACTGAGTTTTGGCTTAATCGTACGAACGCATATACCAACACATTAAGGTTAAGTGCTTTAGGATTTATGGCGGCGTGGTAGCCGGTAATAATGTTTTCTTGCTCTAACTTTTTTATACGCCTTAGGCAAGGTGTATCCGATAGGTTGATACCGCTGGCCAAGTCTGAAACCGACATACGAGCTTGGCTTTGCAGTGCAATGAGTAATTGCTGATCTTTTTTATCTAACATAGTTGTCGGCTTTTATTAATTATTTTTATATTTGTAGTGATTATTGCTAAGTATTACAGTTTTTACTAATTTTTTTGGCGTTTTACCCTCATTGAACTCTGTTAGCATTTAACTATAAAAATAATAGAGCACACCAATGAACACACATACCGCTATTTTCGATCACTGGATACGAACAGAGTTTGTCACTTTAAATAGTGAATTAGAGCAGCTTTATTGGCAGCAAACCGATAAAGCCAATGTAGAAGGGGTAGGCGAGGCCTTAAAGCAACAATTAGAAAAAGAAGGCAACGTATTAATTAGCAATTTATTAGCCGAGGGAAACACAGATCAAGGCTTTGATAGCGCTTTTGACTTACTCGGTAACGTAGGATTGTTTATGGCGGCGTGTAGACGCCATGAAATTACCGAACCAAGCAGAGAAACCAGCTCCCCACTAATAGATGCTTCAGCGCTTGCTATGCATATTGGCGCATCGATTGGCGTAACCCCTCGCTTTGCTACCGCCCACTTAACTACTCATAACAAAGCACTTAACGGTATTTATAAACGATTTACTAATTTACCTGATGAAAAGCTATTTCTTGATTATAACACTCAAGGCATTTTGGCCTACAAACGGGCAAGTGATGCATTATTAAAAATATTGCCGTTAGGTATTTCACATCCCTTGTGTGGTGAGTTATTAAAAGTAGCTAAACAAGCGCTTATAGATGTAATTGAGTCAAACAATGCACTTTATTCTGAGCTCGATACAGATCGATTTTTTAACTGCGTTCGCCCTTATTATAAACCGTACCGTGTAGGTAAAGAGGTTTACAGAGGTGCAAATGCTGGTGACTTTGCAGGTATTAACGTGATTGATATGCTGTTAGGACTGTGTAGTGCAAACGAGCCTAGTTACTCGCAAATGCTGGTGGATAAGTTTTTATATATGATGCCAGAGGATCAACAAATCCTACGAGAAGCTATGCGTATGCAAAGCTTTATGGATGACTTTTTACAAGCCAAACCATATAAAAATACAGATTGGTTTAAAAGCCACGCAACGTTATTTATTCAAGTGTGTAAATTACATGGCGACACCGCAGTCGGTCATCATAATCAACTGGTTGAAAAGTTTATTGCTCAGCCCTCAAAAAATATGCAACAGCAGCATATGAGCAAGGTAACAGCAAGTGGTCCGCCGCTTAATGTGTTACTTGATTCGCTCGAAAAATTAAGAGATAGGCGAGCCAGTGCCAAACGCGACGATATAAAAACACGTTTTGACGATCTAAATACACTTAAAGAATGGGTTAAATAGCATGCTTAAAAATGATTTTTGTATGGCCGATGGCTGTTATTTATTAAACCACTCGGTAGGGCGTCCTCTTAAAAATACGCAGCAATATTTAGCTCAGCGCTACTTTTTACCGTGGGAGAGCTCAAATAAAGAACCTTGGCAACAATGGCTGTCCGCAGTTGAGCAATTTACTACCGCGCTTGGTAAGTTATTTAATGCGCCTAGTTCGCAGTTTTGTCCTCAGGTTAATTTATCAAGTGGCTTAACAAAGTTGCTTATGTCGCACCCACGGTTACAGCAAAAAAATTGTAAAGTGCTAATGGCACAAAGTGATTTTCCGAGCATGGGTTTTGCAATGCAAAAAGCATTACCAGAGTGCGCACAAATTATGTTTATACCAGAGCACGAAAACCTAACTGATATTAGTGTTTGGCAGCGTTATATAACCGCCGACATCGATTTAGTTTTTATAAGTCATGTGTATTCAAATACAGGTGTACAGGCGCCTGTATACGATATTGTAGCTATAAGTAAATTAACCAATAGTTTATCAATAGTTGATGTTGCTCAGTCAGCGGGTGTTATACCGCTTGATTTAAGCATACTCGATGCGGACTTTATGATTGGCTCGAGCGTTAAATGGTTATGTGGTGGCCCAGGTGCAGCTTATTTATGGGTTAACAAAAATCAAATAGAGTATTGTGAGCCTAAAGATGTGGGTTGGTTTTCGCATCAAAATCCATTTGAGTTCAATATAAACCACTTTGAATATAACGCCAGTGCGCTCAAATTTTGGGGGGGCACTCCCTCTGTAGCGCCTTATATTATTGCCGCAAATAGCATTGCTTACTTTGCAGAGCTAACTGCTCACAAGGTAAGGAATCATAATTTAGCTATGCTTACGCTTATTCATGAGCAACTAGGCAAATATGTTGCATCACCTATGAGTAGTGATAAATGCAGCGGGACTGTTATTTTGTTTTTTAACAAGGAGCAAGACCATGTACTTACAGGGCTTAATAAAGCGAAAGTCAGTGTAGATGCCCGTAAATTTGGGATACGAGTATCGCCACATATTTATAATACTCAAGAAGACGTTGCGCAGTTTATTTTGATAGTAAAACGAGCGCTTAAGGGTTTTGGCTAAGCTGCTGTTTTCTTTGTTTTAATGACTCTATTTTTTGCTGCGTTTGATTAATTGATGCGTCGTAAGCTTGCTTTAACGAATTTGTTTTAGTTGCGATAGCATCAGCAATAGACGAAGCGCCTAAACGATTGGCTTTATCTTGAGTCATGTAATCTATCTGCTGTTTTTTAGCTGCGTATTCTTTTTGGCTTTGTGCAATAGATAGCTCAAGGCGCTTTATTTCTCGTTCTATTTGTTGAACTTCTAAGTAGTCATCCACAGAGGTGTCGGTAATACCTTTACCGGGCGTAGAGCTTTTGTATGCTTCAATTACGTTTATATCTTTAAGAGTAATAACTTGTGCATCTTTAGCGCAAGGCGTTTGGCTAAAGGTAGGAACGCCCTTAATTACACACTTATACACTGTTGTACTTTGTGCCAAGGTAAAAAATGGTGCTGCCGCGCAAACTGATAGCAATATGAACCGGATCATAGCTAAACCTAAAGTGGCTAAAGTTATGTTAATAATGCCCTAAGTTATTACTAGGCACAATTTGTTTAGTTTTTATAATTTTTAGGCACAAAAAAACCACAATCAAGTGGTTTAAATTAAGTATGGTGGAGAGGGAGGGATTCGAACCCTCGATAGAGCTACAAACTCTATACTCCCTTAGCAGGGGAGCTCCTTCGGCCACTCGGACACCTCTCCAACGCATAACCGTTTGTATTGATGGAAGTAAAAAAAACCACCAATTAAAATATGGTGGAGAGATAGGGATTTGAACCCTAGATGGGCTATAAACCCATGCCGGTTTTCAAGACCGGTGCATTCGACCACTCTGCCATCTCTCCGTGACGCAGAATAATACTTAGGTGATACCGCTGTGTAAATAGCAAAATGACTGTTTGCCTAAAAAACATACGTAAATGAGGTTTTTTTTGTAAATAAGGGGAAATTAAGGCAATTTTTAATAAAATAAATAGGTTGCAGCAAACAAGGGGGAGCTAAATAAGTGACTTCATTTAGTGGTTGAGTGTTCGCTGCACCGAAAAATAATCATGGTTGGGTGATTATTTATATTGAGCTGCGCCGCTAAGTGCTAGTCTTTTACCAATAGTGTTAAGTCTAGCTAACATTCTTGCTTTACGGTTAGTTGGTTTAACTGCTACTTGAGCTGCTGCTGTTTGATTTAATGTGTTAATTGGTTTCATTATTTTGCTCCGGGTTGTATATGTTGAAATCGCGTGCATTTTGCACGTTGTTTGATTAAAAAGACAACGATAAAAATTGAGCCTGACGGATTAGTTAAACTAATCCTTATTTATTTTATTAACGTGCGGTCCAGTGTTTTTTATTATGGTTTTTGCATAAGTAGTTAAAATAAAATCGGCGTTACTCTCACCAATACTGGTATTTGTGTGTGTTTTTATTTATTTATATGCATTTTACACAACCTTTTTTGACTAGTTATTCAGATTAAAAAAACTCAATTAAACTCTTTTTTATTCGTTCTCAAATACATTGTTGGAAACAAAAGCTTGTCACTACTAATAATTATTAAACCAAGTACAAAAAAACAGAATGAAAAATCACTAATGTGGCTTAAAAGCATTTGTAAAAAACGCAGTTTTTCTTATTGTATGTTTACTACAACAGGAAACTTTAACAATGACAGCGCTCAAATAAGGTTGCTACTCAGTAAATTTACCAAAGTAGTTGTACTTGGCGGAGACGGTACATTGAGCTTGGCGGTTAATGCGTTAATAGGGAGTAGCTGTACGTTAGCATTATTGCCTTGCGGTACAGGTAATGATTTCTCGAGAGGGTTTAGTTGCAAAGAAGATGATTGGCGAAAGGCATTATTTAATACACCGACAGCAATTGATGTAGGAAAAATTAATAGTCGCTATTTTATTAATACTGCAGGGGTAGGGTTTGATGCTCATGTAGTTAAAGCGATTAATGCTAAAAGCTAGTTTTTCATCTTTTGATTACAGTTGGACGAGCATTAAGGAGCTATTTTATTATCAAGCTCAGCAGTTACAAGGTACGTTTAATAACGATGTTAGGCAGTATAAAAATTTAATTACCGTATTTGCTAATCATAAGTACTTTGGTGGTGGTCTAGAAATAGCGCCAAAAGCAGATTTAACTGATGGGCTGCTTGAGTGTTATCAAATGCGATCGGGTGGGCTTTTTTATAATGTAATAAGCTTTATGAAGTTATTTTTTAAGCGCCATCAGCATATAAAAAACCTTAACTACAGTCGCTTAAATACAGCTTCCATAAAAACTGAAGGGTTATTGATTGAAGCAGATGGTGAACTGGTAGGTAAAACTCCTGCCGTTATTAGTGTACATGGGCAGGCTTTACTTTTTCATATGCCAATAAAAAAGCGCCTACAGTAGGGTAGGCGCTTTTACGTTAGTTGCGTTAATAACGCGTCTAACTGGGGACGGAGCCACTTTTAGCCATTGCTCTATTAGCTAAAAAGGCGTTAATTCGTTTTGTTGGGGTAAGCACAATGGCGTTACCTAATAGCACTAGGCTAAATCCTGCAAAGGTATTTGCTTGCCATTCAAAGCCTTCAAAAAAGCTACTCAGTGTTACTGCCACTAGTGGGAATAAAACAATAACGTAGCTGGCTTTTTCAGGGCCTATATTTCTAAGTAGAGCAAAGTAGCAACCAAAAGCGATTACAGTGCCAAATATTGATAGATAAAGTAGTGATAACCAGTAACTTGGTGGAGCGTTTAAACTAAATTGCACATTGTTCATTAATACATATAAAGCCAAGCCTATAGCGCTGTATAACATACCCCATGCATTGCCTTGCAATACACCAATTTGTTTACGAGAATTACGAACGCTTACCATATTTCCCAATGAAGCCACAAAGGTGCCACCGAGGGCAAGTAGTAACCCGACCAACGCACCATTACTCAAGTCGAACTGCTGTAACTGTGGCCAAAACAGACACGTAATACCTAATACAGCGAGTACAGCACCTGTATAAATTCGTTTTGAGATTGGCTTACCAAAAAATAACCGAGTATTGACTATGTTCATAACCAGCAGCATTGAAAAGGCAATAGAGGTCATGGCTGAGGTAAGGTGATTTTGTGCCCAGTAAAGCATTAAATAATTTAATCCAAAATTACAAATGGCTAATAAAACAAAAAAGCCATGATCCAGTAACTTAAATCGCATGTCGGGTTTTTTGTACGCTACATATAACCACATTAAAAGCGCTGCAATAGCAAAGCGATAAAATAACGATAACTCTACCGCAATATCACCTAACTGAAACTCTATGGCTAACCAAGTTGAGCCCCAAATTAAAACAGTTGTAATGTATAGCGCTGCACTTTTCATGGTTAGTCTCCAAAGCCCGATTGAATGGCTATTTTAAGACCTATCTGTATACTTACCATATACAGAAAAGTAAAAATGTAACCTATACAGATTTGGTGTGTGATGATAAGACAAAAAAATAGCCAAGGGCATGAGTTTTTATATCAGCAAGTTATTCAGTTGATTAGAGATATGAGCGCTCAACAAGTTTTACTCCCCGGCGAAAAACTTCCATCACTGCGTAAAATGGCAGATAACTTAAGCATAAGTATCCCCACTGTAAAACAGGCTTACCAGTCACTTGAAGATCAAGGGTTAGTAGAGGCGCGTGAAAAATCAGGATATTTTTTAAAAGTCGTTAGCATGGCGCATAATTTACCTAAGCGAGTTAAATTAAGTCGCGAACCTGTTGTGGTAAATAAACAAGCCTTAATAGAGCAGGTGTACAGCGCGATTCATCAAGCGAACGTAGTCCCTTTTGGTATCGCTAACCCAATTGCCGCAGCACCTACCGATAAAGCACTCGCCAGAAACATGCGCCGCGTAATGACAATTGCGGGCAGTAAAGCCATAAACTATGGCCCAACAGATGGGTTTGTACCGCTGAAAAAGCAATTAGTGCATCGCTATTTAGATTTTGGTATTGGCATTGATATGGACGAGCTTGTTATCACCAATGGTGCGCAAGAGGCCATGGCTATTGCGCTTAAGTGCGTGACAAAGCCAGGCGATGTAGTGGCTATTGAGACACCTTGTTATCACGGGATTATAGAGCTAATAGAAAGCTTAGGGCTTAAAGCGCTCGAAATACCACTGTGCCCAGATAATGGCATTTGGTTAAGCGATTTGGATCGCGCTTTGAATGAGCATGACATAAAAGCGTGTTTATTCTCGACAGCAATTAGCAACCCTGTGGGCAGCTTTATGCCAGATACAAATAGGCAGCAGCTGGTGGAGTTACTCGAAAGCCACGACGTAGTGCTTATTGAAGATGACGTATACGGCGATCTATATTTTACGGCTAGACGAGGCACACCTGCTTTAGCGTACTCTAAAAAAGGATTAGTGATCAGTTGCTCATCTTTTTCTAAAACGGCAGCGCCTAGCTATCGTGTGGGTTGGGTCGTTGCCGGTAAATTTGCAACACAAGCGCGGCGATATAAACGAGCACTAAGTTGCTCCGCTTCGTTAATAAACCAATGGGCGTTATCAGAATTTATTGCCAGCGGCGAGTACGACCGTAACTTAAAGGTACTCAGGCAGCGCCTGCGCGATAACAAAGAGCGTATGCGATGGTGTTTACAACAAGCTATGCCAAAAAATACACGTATAAGCGATCCAAAAGGGGGTTGCGTAATGTGGCTAGATTTAGGAAGCGAGTACGATAGTCAAAAATTATTTTTACTTGCTCTTGAGGTTGGTATTAGTATTACCCCTGGGCTTATTTTTTCAGCCTCTAATAAGTATAAAAGCTGCGTAAGGTTAAGTTATGGTGTGCCGTGGAGCGAGCAGATAGAGCAAGCAATAGTTACATTGGGCAAGCTCACTTTATTAGCTAAAAAGTAATACCAATCTGCTTATATATGGGGTCTATTTAACGTTAAGAAAATTACGCTAGAACTAGGCAAAAGTTTTTGTATCTAGTTGTTCTAAATAAAAAATTTTTAACGAAGTTATAGTGCAATTTAATTCGTTAAATTGATCAAAGATTTATGCAGGTTGGTATAAGTTTGGGAAACACAAAAAAGCAGCATTTAAGTAAACTTAAGTGCTGCCAAAGGGATGTTAAATAACGTTTGCTGTACTAATTGTGTTTAAAGCTAAATAACTGGTAACCTTTAAGCTCAGGCACTTGCATTACTAATTGCTCTTCTTGTTTTGCAATATCAGCAAAGTTTTCACATAAAGAGTTAGCTCTCTCTTCAAGTGCGCTTGCATGTAGCTCTACTTTTTCTTCTATTTGTGCACCCATATTTTCCATGCGTTGTTCAAAGGCATCCATATCGCCGCCTGAACCAAGTAACTCAGAACCTAAAGCCACTAAAATGCTGCCCATTGATTGCATTACTGCTGATTCAACCGCTGTTTCTATCTGCTGCTCAAATTGTTGTTCAAAGTTTTCGCCAAATTGATTAAAACTTTGTTGGCCCATTACAAATGTACCTTGCTGGTAAAATGTATTTTCTACCTCAATTTTAATGTCGTCCATAAGCTCAGACATATTATCAAGACCGTCAATATTAAATGCATTGCCTACTTCTTCTAATGCTACACCGGCAATTTTAACACCCTCTAACGCTATATTAGCTACTTCAGGTAATTGAGTGCGTAAGCTGTCAGAGTACTTATTCAGTGCTTCGCGTTGTGAGCTATTAAGCGCTACAAGCTCGCCATTTACGGTTAAGTCACCATGGGTATTAAATTGCATAGTTTTATTATTGGCAGTAAAAATTTCTAATTCGTTTGGTTTAATACGTACATCGTTTTTAAATTCGACGTTACATTCATCGTTACTAAATGAAATTGCAGAATCGTTGTCGTTATGAGCCATAGCGGCTGGCGTACAAATTAATGCGCTAACTAATAGTAATTTTTTCATATTTGTTCTCTACTTTTTGTTGATGACGATTAATTAATAACAAGTTTGATGCCAGTTTTATTTTTCCATAAAAAACAATTGATTAAGTGTTTTTCTTTATTTTTTAGCAAGTCAAAAAAATTAATAAATAGCTATTTTTTAGTCAAATTGGCTAACTAATAAAAATTAATAAATTTTATTTATCGATACGATAAAAAACTCTCACTTTCCTCAATTCAAATTTAGCGCTATTTATTCACATTACTGACATGAAGACTATTTACAGTAGTCGCGTGGCTTTATTTTGATGTTAATTTGCAGAGCACTTTGGCATTAAACATTTTTAATTTTACCGGCTATTGCGATAATAAAATCCTTGGTTGGTCTCAAACACTTTATGGAGTGGGTTGTGGGTAAGACATTTAGTTACGATGCGCTAGATGACGATTTTGTTGAAGACGAGTACGAAATGCTCGGACGTAATCAACACGATAAGAACAAGCAAAAGGTTAAAAAGAAGTTGGAAGACTACCTTGAGCAAAAACGCTTGCGTAAAAATCTAGGCGAAGACGATTTAAGCGATTACACCGATTAAATTTCACTAGTATAAATAAAATACCAATTAATATTGAGAGTTTAAATGTGCAGTTATGCGTATGTTTAAGTTTCAATAGTATTGGCAATAAAGAGGCCTTGCGCCTCTTTATTACTTTTTAAAGCGTACTTTTAGCCTGTGCTAATGCTTCTTGAATTGTAAGTTCTAGCTTTTCGGGTTTAATAAAAGGTGCATAACGTTTAATTGGTGTACCATCTGCGGCAATTAAAAATTTAGTAAAATTCCACTTTATTTTACGTGTTAAAAAACCAGATAAAGCCGATTTCAAGTGACGAAATACAGGATGTGCATGCTCACCGTTTACATCTACTTTGGCCGCTATTAAAAAACTCACACCAAAATTAATTAAGCACCCTTGCTCTATTTGTGTTGCGTCGCCGGGTTCTTGCTGACCAAATTGATTGCACGGAAATCCCAGAATAACTAAACCTTGGCTGGCATATTTATTATGCAAAGCTTGAAGCGACTCGTATTGGTAGGTAAATCCACATTTACTTGCGGTATTAACAATAAGCACAACCTTCCCTTCAAAATCATTAAAGTTGATAGGTTGACCCTGCAAGCTTGTTGCGCTTAATTGATGGAATTTGTGCATATTGGCGTCTTTTTATTGTTGTTAGCCGCATTTTAACCTGAGTGCAGTATTTCATAAAGTATAAAGATCGCACTAATTTAAAATTAGAAATAGCCCCATACCGGCAAGCGTAGTGTAATAAATATTATGTGTTTTGTAGGCAACAATAATGGCGACTATTGCTGCGCTTAAATAAGGGTTTTGCCAGTTTAAGTTAATGCCATCTTCATTCAAAAACACGATAGGCACCCAAATTGCTGTAAGCACTGCTGGTGCGCTAAAGCTTAAAAATTGCTGCATTTTAGGGCCTACTTTAAACGGCAAAGCACGGTGTAAAAATAAATAACGCGTAAAAAATGTAATGCACGCCATGAGTAAAATAGTCGTCATCATGGCGTTACTTCCTTTTTAGTGGCTAGTCTTGCTGTGCTGTAACCTGCGGCCATTGCCAGCAGCGCTGAGCAAACAAGCCATAACTCAAATCCTGTGCTTTTTAAAAGCGTTGCGCTAATGCCTGCTACAACTACCGTAACGAGTGAGGCCAAATTTTTAATGCCCGGAATAACCAAAGCTATAAACGTGGCAGCAATGGCAAAGTCGAGCCCTAAATTAGTTAAATCGGGCAGCATTGTGCCTGCTACAATGCCAATTAACGTCCAAATATTCCATGCAATATAAAAGCTAAAACCAGCGCTCAATGCGTATATTAAACGTGTTTTTGTTCTGTACGCTTTTCTATGGTGAGAAAATGCAAATAGCTCATCGGTTAATACAAAACTTACTGGTAAGCGCCAACGCATAGGTTGGTCAATTACCTTATGACGCACAGCTAAACCGTATAAAAAGTGCCGAGAGCTAATAATAAATGTTGTGAATAAAATTGTAAGCAATGGTGTGTTGCCCGCCATAAGTTCAATCGCAACAAGCTGTGCAGAGCCTGCAAAGACTAATAACGACATTGCTTGGGTTTCTAGTGCACTAAAGCCATTTTGAATCGCTAAAGAACCACATAAAATGCCCCAAGGAACAACAGCTAAACACAGTGGTAGCATATCTAAAAAGCCTTTTAAAATAGCTTTTTTAACTGGTTGCATGATATTTACTCGCACGGCTTGTAGAATGGCTCATAAGGATACCTTAATATTATGATGTTAAAGTAGTTAACGAATTAGATAATACTGTTTTTTTAAGGATAGGCGCAATGACGACGTTAAAAGTGTGGGATGGGTTTATTAGATGCTTTCATTGGTTTTTGGTTGTAAGTATTGCGGTGCTTTATTTTAGTATTGAAGAGGGCATGATTGAGCTTCATTTTGTTGCTGGGTTCTTTACTTTAGCACTCATCGTAACGCGTTTAATATGGGGCATTATCGGAAGTAAAACTGCGAGATTAAGTGGGTTGCTGCACTCTCCTCGTGCTATTTTAAAGGCACTAAAGACACCAAGCGATTCGCTAGGTCATTCAGCACCTGGCAGTTGTATGGTAATGGTATTTTTTATAATTATAATTACGCAGCTTATTACCGGGTTAATGAGTAGTGATGGCATTTTAACTGACGGCCCGCTTGCTCAATATGTGTCTAGCGATACGATTGATTTTGCAAATTGGCTACATGAGCTGAATTTTGACATTTTACTTTATGCTATTGGTCTACATGTATTAGCTATTATTGTTTATAGAATAAAAGGTAAGCCGCTAGTTAAGGCGATGATCACAGGCTCAAAAGAGTTAAAAGCGGATGGCTCTGAGGCTAAAGTAACAAAAGCGTCTTGGCCTGCGTGGCTAATATTTATATCTTTATTGGTGCTGCTGATATTTACGTGGGCAAAAGAACCTTTAACTTATTTATTTAGTTAAAAACACACTAAACCAACCCTAAAGGGTTGGTTTTTGTTTTTGGTTACATTCTTTTGTTTGATTGTTATGCGGGGCCGAATTATAATCGCCGCATTGCTGGCAAACTAATCGAAAGATTAGGGCGCAAAGTTTCCGGTCTAAGGCTTTTTATAAAGCTATGGTAGCGGGACTACTGCATAACGTGTTGTTATGTATCACTTGCCCTCAGTGTATTTTTTGTGTATCCATAGTGTATGGATAAGATTTTGTAACTCTTAAGGTGTTGCCGTGTTTATGCATACGTCGTTGGCCTGTGGAAAGTGGTCAACAATAGGTTGCTTAAATCATCATACCCAATTGTTTATTGGCGATGTGGTGAGTGTAACCTTTTATGACATGCAAGGAGAGCTAGTTAGTTTATCATTTGATTACAAAATCACCTCGCTTGAACAAGGTGAGCCTCACGCATGGCCACGTTTAGTTGCCGAGCATATTAACGTGCATGTACCTCTTGTTAGCGCAGGTAAAATGACCGAACAAGGTTTAATTGTTGCCTATAGAAACAATGAAATTTTTGCTTTGCAAAGCAGTGGGATATGTAAAGCGCATGTCGATTTTCATTGTATTGCAAAATGCGATGAGCGTGTTGTTAATAACCTTGATACTTATGATTACGTGTACCCTGAAAATTGTGAAAACTATAATGCGGGTACAAAGGTATTGCAGCCAAAAACAGGGCATGTTTATCAATGTAGGCCTTGGCCATTTAATGAGTTTTGCCGCGCGAGTGACGATAAAAAGTTTATGTTCGAGCCCGGTGTTGGACAAAGCTGGGCTATGGCTTGGCAGCAAATATAAGGCTGTTAGTGAATTATCTTCCCAAAGGTATAGCGGTTTTAGTAATGAAGCGTTTACCGTTTTAGCCCATCCAACTATTGGATGGGCTTTTTTATTTTTATGATAAACTGCAAATCACATTATTTTTTTAATTGGTTTTGTTGTGTCTCGTCCTGACTACTCTTTAAGTTTATTACCTAATTTCCCGATTGCTAAACAGCAAGCCCATACATTAAGTACTCATAATAAAATACGCACTGATAATTACTATTGGATGCGTGATGACGATCGTCAGGATGAGCAAGTACTTGCACATTTACATGCTGAAAATGCATATTGCGATGAACAGTTAGCTGCAATGAAGCCACTCCAAAATACACTTTTTGAAGAGTTAAAAGCACGCATTGTAAAAGACGATAACTCGGTACCCGTTAAAGACGGGAAATACTGGTATCACTCAGAAGTTCGTGGTGACGATGAGTACTCTCGCCATTATAGAAGCACGAGCATAAGGGCTGATAATAAAGAGCTTTTACTCGATGTGAATATATTAGCTGAGGGATTTGAGTTTTTTGAGCTAGGAGAAGTCGCACTAAGCCCATGCGAGCAGCTTATGGCTTACTCTGAAGATACTGAAGGTCGTCGTATTTATAATGTTCGCTTTAAAAGCTTAGCGACCGGTGAAATGCTACCTGATGTACTTGAAAATACAGAAGGGCAGGTTGTTTGGGCTAACGACAATAAAACTGTTTTTTATGTAAAAAAAGATTTAAAAACGCTACTAGGATACCAAGTATTTAGGCATGAGCTTGGCAGCGAGCAAAGCCAAGACGTAATGGTTTACGAAGAGCAAGACAGCAGCTTTTTTATGGGGCTTGGTAAAAGCCGCGACGAAGGCTTAATTATTATTGATTTAGCATCGACAGAGACCAACGATACATGGGTGCTTGATGCTAATAAGCCCACTGACGAATTTAAAGCATTAATGCCGCGTGAAGATGGCCACGAGTTTGACGTAGATAAGCTAGGTGACACATTTTATATTGTGACTAACTGGCAAGCTAAAAACTTTAGATTAATGACGGCAACAAACGAAACGATTGCTGATAAAACACAATGGTTTGAGCATACAGCTCACAGAGAAAATGTACTACTTGAAGGTGTAGAGTTATTTAATGACTTTTTAGTATTGAGTGAACGCGAGCAAGGGCAAGCTCGATTTGTAGTTGTTAATAGGCTAGGGGATCGTATGGCACTTGAGTTTGCCGATCCTTGTTATTATGCTGCAATAGCAATGAACCCAGAGCCAGACACTCGCACTGCGCGTATTTATTACTCAAGTTTAACAACACCAGGCTCTTTATATGATGTTGATTTAGCAACTGGCGAAAAAACACTACTTAAACAGCAAAAAGTAGTCGGTAGTTTTAATGCCGATGACTATCAGTCGGAGCGATTAATGGTAACTGCTCGCGACGGAGTTAAAGTACCTGTATCTGTTGTTTATCGAAAAGACAGCTTTAAAAAAGATGGCACAAATCCGTTATTTCAATACGGCTATGGCGCCTATGGCTATACGATTGATCCTAGTTTTTCTAGTTCGTCACTGAGCTTGCTCGATCGTGGCTTTGTTTATGTTATTGCGCATGTTCGAGGCTCTGAAATGCTAGGTCGCGAATGGTATGAGCAAGGTAAAAAAGAGCATAAACAAAATAGCTTTAGTGACTTTATTGATGTGACAAAAGCGCTTGTTGATCAAGGTTATTGTGATAGCAATAAGGTGTTTGCCTCAGGCGGCAGTGCCGGTGGCCTATTAATGGGGGCGGTTGTAAACCAGGCACCAGAGTTATATTGCGGTGTTGGCTGTCATGTACCATTTTTAGACGTATTAACCACAATGCTTGATGAGAGTATTCCGCTCACAACAAATGAATACGATGAATGGGGTAATCCAAATGAGCCTCAATTTTATGATGTAATTGAAGCTTACTCACCTTATGACAATATTAGCGCACAAAACTACCCGAACATACTCGTTACTACCGGTCTTCATGACTCACAAGTACAGTATTGGGAGCCTATGAAGTGGGTTGCAAAAATGCGTGAACTTAAAACAGACAGTAATATTTTAGTCTTTAAAACCGATATGGATGCAGGCCATGGCGGTGCATCAGGTCGTTTTAAAAGCTTAGAAGAAAAAGCCCTCGAAATGGCCTTTTTTATTGCGCTGTTAAATTAACTGCAAAATCGGAAAATTGTATTACTCTATATATAGAAGTTGATATATATAAGGTAATTTATGTTTGGAGCACATGGCGAATTTCAGATTTGTTCACAGCCCCCTCATATGTATTTAAAATTGAAGGGGAGCTTTAACAATGAAGGTATAACATCATTAACTAATGGTGTTATTCAAGAATTGAGCACTCACCCTGAAAATACGATTAAGTTTGTGATTGTTAATTTAAAAGAGTTTGAACTGTTAACTTTAGATAGTCTTGATTCGTTAGAGGCCTATTTTGCGGGTGTAAAAGAACGTGGCTATCAACGAGTTGACTATATAAACATTAATATCATAGCTAAAAACATGTTTGAAAAAGTATGGAAAAATAGCGATGTAGAAGTTAATTTTTATAAAGATACTGAAAGCTATTTATTAGTGCATCCAAGTGATAGTTATATAAAACAGAACTGGTAATTAATATGAGTATTATAAACCGCTACTGAAGAGGGCTTATAATACTCTCTAAACACCCTTTATAGCGCCTTGAAAGGTTTAAGCACATATCGTTTTTAAGTCTAACTTTATAATCGCCACTGTCAGTAGGCATCAGTTCGCAGATAGCTTGTTTTCTTACCAGCGTTGAGCGATGAATACGAATAAACCCTTCTGGCTCTAGCTGCTGTTCAATATTTTTCATGGTTTCGCGGTGTAATACCGGTGTACTACCTTGGGTAAAATGCAGCTCTACATAATTGCCCGCACCATTAATCCAAATAATATCTTTTATATCAATTAGCCTTACCTTACCTACATCTTTAACTACGATATGTGATGATGGTTTTTCGGTTTGTGTGCTTTGTTGATATTGACGTTCGGCCGCGCTTGCAATCGGGCAAAGGTGAATTAGTTTATCAAAGCATTTATCAATACGTGGTGCAGTTGAATCTACTATTAAAAAATCAACAGCGCCAACTTCAAAAGCAAAACTCGCAAAATGACCCGACTGGGCAATAATGACTAACTTAAGTTTTTTAGCTAGCTCTGTTAAATGCACTATTTGCATAGGGTCAGCCAGATTAGTTAGTTCGTAAAACAGTACGTTGTATTGATCTGTATCTATCTGATCTAATCTGTTTGCCTGAATAAAAGATTGAGATTCAAAGTGTCGGTGCTCTTGCACGCGCTTTGTTAAAAATGTTGCAAACTTAGTGTTACTAACAAAAGTTAATGCATGAAAAGAAGCGACCATTATTTTATATCTCTTGCTGTATATAATAATAAAGACCGTGCTTAGCGGAAAAACTGTTATGAAAAGTACAATATATTTATAAAATAATTGTGACGTACTAATTCGTCCCATCAAACTAGCTATTCATACCAAAGATTACGCCTAATAAATAACGTACGTAGAGTGTTTAAATAAATCCCCTTACTGTAATCCGCGAAGTAACTATTTAGTTACAAAAATAACAATTCAGGGGAATTATATGATATTAACTAACAAAGGTAGCGCGCGATTATTTAAAAAATCGTCGTTAACAGTTGCGCTAAGCAGCGCGATACTTGCAAGCATTTCATTTCAAGGTGTGGCTGCAGAAGATGACGAAATTACTAAAATAGAACGTGTACAAGTTACAGGCTCTCGCATTCGTTCAGCTGAGGCGATGTCATCAGCGCCTATTCAAGTTGTAGATAGCACAGCAATCGACGCATCTGGTTCATTAAATATTCAAGATTTACTACTAGATAATCCAGCATTTGGTTCACCGGCAATCAGTCGTACTAACTCAAACTTTAGTACAGCGAGTGCAGGTGTTGCGACTGTAGATTTACGTAATTTAGGTTCTAACCGTACATTGGTATTAGTTAACGGTCGTCGTTATGTATCAGGTGTACCAGGTAGCTCTGCTGTCGATTTAAACACTATTCCGAGCCAATTTATTGAACGTGTTGAAATTATGACAGGTGGTGCTTCATCTGTTTATGGCTCTGACGCTGTTGCTGGTGTAGTTAACTTTGTTTTAAAAGATGACTTTGAAGGCGTTGAGTTTGATGGTCAGTATGGTGAATCGAGTGAAGGTGATGATGAGTCACGCCAATTTAACTTTACCTCAGGCTTATCAAGCTCAGATGGTAAAGGACACGCAATGTTTCACCTTGGTTACTCTGATCAAGGCGCTGTTTTCTCACGTGACCGTGATCGCTCAGCGGTAGACCAATTTTCAGGTATTTTCTTCGAAGATGATCCAGTAGCAAATCCAGGTTCTGTATTTGATGCAGTAAGCCCGTTTTTATCTTCATTTCCACCACAAGGTCGTTTTAGCGCTGGGGATGAAACATTTACGTTTAATGATGCAAACAACCTACAAAACTCATTTAGTACTAATGGCGGCGATGGCGTAGCTGCAAATGGTTTTAACCGAAGCGGTGTACGTACAATAGCAATACCTACAGAACGTTACTTATTTGCCTCAAATGGTAGCTACGAGTTAAGCGACAAGCATAGCTTTTTTTATGAAGGCACTTACGCTGCAACAACAACCGTTTCTGAATTAGAGCCATTTCCTTTTGCCTCTGACGACATTTATGCAAATGGCCAGGTACCAATTGAATTTAATGTAAATGGTGAGCTTTTACGTAACGCGTTTGTTCCAGACGATATATATAACGCAGCAACCGATACCGACGGTGATGGCGCACGAGATATCTTCTTTGCAAAACGTTTAAGTGATATCGGTAATCGTGGAGCACGAGCAGAGCGTGATACATTCCGTTTAGCACTTGGTTTTCAAGGTGAAATAGCCGATGGTTGGTTTTACGATACTTACTATGTATACGGTAAAACAAAAGAGCAACAAGTTTCAGGCGGTCTAGTTAATGTACAAAGCTTCCGTCAAGGTTTAGAAGCTGTGATCGATAGCCAAGATTTAGATGGTGATGGTATTACTGATGAGGCTATCTGTATCGATGCGACAGCACGTGGCTTTAATTGTGCACCAGTAGACATTTATGGTTTTAATTCGTTATCGCAAGGTGCTATTGATTTTGTAAGTGCACCTAGTTCGCTTTCAACGTCGGTTGAGCAAGAAATCATTGGTGGTAATATTTCAGGTGATTTATTTGATTTACCAGCAGGTACGGTAGGTATTGCAGCTGGTTTTGAATACCGCGAAGAATTTTCACGCAGTGAATTTGATGCACTACAGCAAGCAGGTCTTAATGCGGGTAATGCAATCCCAGCAACAGAAGGCTCGTTTGATGTAACTGAGTATTATGTAGAAGCAAATATCCCTGTGCTTGATACTGTAACAATGAACGCAGCTGTTCGTTTATCTGACTATTCAACTGTAGGTAGCACTGAAAGTTGGAATGTGGGTGTTGATTGGGAAGTAATGGATAGCTTACGTTTACGTGCTACTCGTGCTCGTTCAACACGTGCTCCAAATATCGATGAACTATTTTCTCCGCCTTCACAAACTTTCCCAAGTGGCTTAAACGATCCATGTTTAGGTGTTACTAATAGTGGCGGTGGTGCTGCTGGTGATGCTTGTCGAACAGATGGTGGTGTTACAACTAATATCGCTTCAAATGGTGAGTTCACGCTTAACCAGTCTGACTTACAAGGCATTAGTGGCTTTAACCGTGGTAACCAAGATTTAAAAGAAGAAGTTGGTGACTCTGTAACAGTAGGTTTAGTATTTACACCAGAAAACCTAATATCAGGACTAGATATTACGCTTGATTACTTTGATATCGAAATTACAGATGCAATCGTATCAACACCTCGTCAGTTTATTCTTGACCAATGTTATGGCGGCGGCGATACAAGCTTTTGTGACTTTGTAACTCGTCGTAGTGCGCCATCAGGTAATAATAGTGCTGGTTCACTAGAATTTATCGACAGTGGTGTATCTAACAGTGGTGGTTTAGGTACAGAAGGTGTTGATTTAACACTAACGTACTCTGCTGATATTGGTCCTGGTGCGTTTAGAACTCGCCTTGCTTATACTTACCTAATCGATGGTTATAGCATTCCACTTCCAGGCGCTGATAAAGATGAGTTTGCTGGAGAAATTGGTGCATCAGAGCATAAAGCTAACTGGAACTTTGGTTATAAACTTAACGACTTTGATTTTAACTGGAGCTTAACTTACATTGGCGCTGCAGACTTTGATGATCAATTCTTAAGTGGTTTTGGTATTGCTCCAGGTGGAGTAGGGATTGGTTCAGTAACGTATCATGATGTTCAAGCAAGTTACCATATCAGCGATTCAACAGAGCTTTACGCTGGTGCAAGTAACTTATTTGATAAAGAGCCACCACGCATTTTATCGGGTGTGAGCGGTTCAAGTACTGGTACTGAAACTGATGCTGGTACGTACGACCCAATTGGTCAATCATTCTACATAGGTTTTAGAAGTAAATTCTAACCAACAATAACGACACTAATATAGTTACTTAATTAGTTACGTTCACAAAGCCTCAGTATCGCTGGGGCTTTTTTATTGGAAAAAATAATAAGAGCAGTAATGCTTATACATTGTTTATCCCAATATATGAGCATTGTGCCCACTTAAACCAAAAACAACGCCACTGGTAACAGGGGCGTTGTTTAGTATTGGGAGGAGACTAATATAGTAACCGAATCGCTTGATTATTTAACGATTTATCCCTATTTGTGGCCCTCTTCATTGAGGGCTTTTTTTTTGCTAGTTTAGTCTAAGTAAGCCTTTAGCATCCAAACCAATTTTTCTTGCTCTGAGATGTAATCGCTCATTAGTGAGGCTGTACCTTCGTCGTCTGCATCACCAGCTTGGGTTAAAATATCACGCTGCATGTGAATTAATGTACTGTAACCAGCAAGTAGATTCTCTACGGCTGTAACACCATCACTAATACCTTTAGCTTCTTTAATTTTACTTACTTCAAGGTAATCAGAAAATGCATGTAGAGGTGCGCCATCTAACGTTAAAATACGTTCTGCAACTTCATCTACTTTAAGAAGTAGTAAGTTATAAATTTCTTCAAACTTAACGTGTAGTTCAAAAAAGTTACGGCCTTTAATATTCCAGTGAAAACCACGCGCGTTCATGTATTGAATCTGGTAGCTACTCAATAATGTATTGAGTGACTTTATGATGTCTTCGCTTTTTGCGCTGTTTAGACCAATTGCGTTTACATGTGACATAACTTGCTCCTTGAATAACCGTTGATTTGTGAACTTGTGATAAGTATTACTAATTTCGATAAATTAGTAAAATCGTTTAAATGTATCTAGTTAATAGTTTTAACCTATTAGCTGTTTTTGATACCTATATTCACTTTAGACTATTAATAGAAGTGGGTCTGATTAATAAAAATACTACCCCTCAAAAGTAAATAAACCTCAAAAGTATATAAATCATGATCTAAAACAAACTTTATTCAAGGTAATAACTTAGCTATTTTTTTATTGATGCAGGTCAAAAATCATCCACCCTAACGGCGCATAATAATGTTGTCGAAATAATTAGGAGAGATAACATGCATGCAAAAACAGCGAAACAAAATAAAGCAGAGTTAATAGTGGTAGGAATTGCAGTCATCGCATTTGTACTTGGGTTAGTAGCGCACTTAGCGGGTGCAAGCTTTGCGAACTCAGATTTTTTTGGCTACATTGCGGCGCCGATTCCGCTTATATTGGCAGTGGTATTTTTAATTAGTTATAAAATAGCAGCCAATGCTGAGGATTAATCTTTCTCGTTTAAGCACTTTAAAATGTAATCGAGTACTTGGCGCGAGTAAATCATACTGGTATGGCTTAAATGAAACACTTTATGTTCGGCCATACCTTTAAGTTTGGTTTCATCTAGTAATACAGTGCCATCTGACTGGCTACCTTTGACTATTAAGGGCATAAGCCCAATAGGTAAATCGCCCGCAATACTGTAAAGCTTAGCTTTAAAAGGCCAATTACCATTTTTAGTGAGTAAAAATTCAACACTATTTTTTAAAAATGATTCAAACCCTTTTTGCTTCATTTTTTGCGCTATATGGCTGCCTTTATGTGGAGTACCCAGTGTAATTACCTTCGTAACATTCTGGCTAGCAGGGGAGTTTGCCTCTAGGTAAGCACGTGCAATAAGCCCTCCCATTGAGTGGCATACAAGCGCTGCAGGTTCGTTAGAAATACACTCATCAATTTGTGCAAATATGGTATCGCGGTGAGGGTCGAGCGTATTATAGGTAATGTTTAATACCGTCATCCCCGATTCTTCAAGTCGTGAACAAAGTGGGCGCATAACAAAGCCAGACATATACAAGCCATGTAAAACAATAACGTGTTTAACTTTCATATGCTCCCTAATACCAATTTTATTAAAAACATGATCATTCTAGCGTATTAAATAATCCGCTACCTGCGTTAAGAATTATTTAGATAGAACAACTATATGTCATAATTTTCGCCTTGTTATCGACTTATTTATTTGTCGCTATAATAGATAACTAATTTAATGCAATTGGTATAACTACCGTAATTACATTAACTGTAGCGGTTTTATTTCAATATTGGTTGTATCGGTATTTATCCATACTTCACCATCTTGAATGGTAATGGCGAGCTTAATTCCACGATCAACCAAAGCAGCAAGTGCTTGTGTTGCTGCATAATCAAGGCTAAAAATACTTAGATTTTTAAATTCATACAATTTAGGTTGGTGTTTTTGCCACCAAATTGCTTGATTGTTTTCACCATAAGTATATAGCACCACTTTTTTAGATTTATTACAGGCTTTTTTAAGGCGTTTTTCATCTGGTAAGCCAAGTTCAATCCACAGCTCTATTTCTTCACTATAGCTTACATGCCAAAGTTCAGGCTCATCATCAGCGCTTAATCCTTTAGTAAATTCTAAACCATCACAGCTATTTAGCGCAAAAGCGAGTAAGCGAATCATCAACCGCTGATCGGTTTCTGATGGGTGTTGAGCCAAGGTTAAATTAAAATCTTGATAAACGTGGCGGTCCATATCGCTAAGCGATAACTGCACTTTCATAATGGTGGATTTAAGAGCCATAACAACTAATCTGAAAAAATTTGCGTCAGTATAGCGCAATTAAATGAATTGCCAGTTAAAATAGCGGTTAATTATACGTTAGGAGTTAAAAATGGCTATCCAGTGGTTCCCTGGGCATATGAATAAAGCCCGCAATGAAATTAAAGAAATAATGCCACAAATGGATGTGATCATTGAAGTGCTTGATGCGCGCATTCCCTACAGTAGTGAAAACCCGATGGTGGCAACCTTGCGTGAAGGTAAGCCGGTCATCAAAATTTTGAACAAAGCTGATTTAGCTGATCCTAAAATGACTCAAATCTGGAAAGATTATTTTGAGCAAGAAAATGGTGTTAAAGCGATTTCTTTTGGACATGATAAAGCAGCTGAAGTAAGTCGTATAAATGAGCTTTGTAAAAAGTTAGTGCCGCATAAAGTGGGTGCAGATAAGCAAATTAAAGCCATGATAATGGGTATTCCTAACGTGGGTAAATCTACGTTAATTAATGTACTGGCTGGACGCATAGTTGCAAAAACAGGTAATGAACCTGCGGTAACCAAAGCACAACAACGCATTAAGCTTGAAGACGGTATTATGCTTTACGATACGCCAGGTATGTTGTGGCCAAAAGTAGAAAATGAAAACTCAGGTTATCGTTTAGGCGCTACAGGTGCCATTCGTGATACGGCGCTTGAGTATGAAGAAGTAGCAAGTTACACCGCTGAATACTTATTGCGTGCATACCCTGAGCTTTTAAAAGCACGTTATAAAATTGCCGAACTACCTGAAAGTGATTGGGAGTTTGTTGAAATGGCGGGTAAAAAACGCGGCTGTATTCGTGGTGGTAACCAAATAGACACATATAAAATGTCTGAAATACTAATCAACGAATTACGCGACGGTATTATTGGCCGTATTACTATGGAAACTCCGCAGATGCGTGAGGAAGAAGAAGTAATGGTTGCTGGTTTACGCGCCGCTGCAGAAGCTAAAAAAGCAGCTAAAGAAGAAGAGAAGCTTCAACGCCGGGCAAGAGCTCGTAAAAACCGTCGTTAATATTTAACCAGAGTTCAGGTTATTTAATTAAAGTGATTTAGTTTTATTAAATTACAGACATAAAAAAAGCCCGTAAGGGCTTTTTTAGTTTCATATCTACCGTCACCGATATGAGCAATGTAGCAAGTAAAATAGTAGGGCGGTTACTCATCATCAACATCAAGGGGCGTTGCGGTTCATAACAAGTAACCATAGCTGTTTACGTGCGCCACACGTTGTTTCAGGGTCGAGAAACAAATCAATTCATTCCTTAACAAGTGGTATGCAATCCGTCTTGTTGATATTGATTATCAGTTAGATCTAACTATCTGTCAACACCTAAATGCAAATAATTCTTATTATTGTGGCGCTTGTTTTTTATTCATATATAAATCGGCTAGTTAGCACTGCCATTTCATAAAAATGCTTATCTTGGCTGAAAAATTAAGAATAAAAAATAGATGTTTAATACTTATTGAATAATTTGATATGAATTTTTATTATAAAAGTATTGATCTTTCAAAGTTAAAATAAATTCAAGCTAGGAATGATTTTATCGCCTTCCAAGACAGCGACTGCTTTGATATCAAATAAAATAGTCTCTTATAAAATCTTAACCCCCAAAGATCAACAGCCTTTAATTAGTGGCTAAAAATATTCGTACTTAATTGGATATTTTAAGCCACTAACGCACTTTATTTGCTGTTATACGTAAATTAATCTGCTCCACTAGTACTTTATCCTGCTTGTTTAGACGCCCTACAATGAGCAAGAAATCACTACCGTCAGTTTTTATTACTTTAATGCTTGTGTTATCAAGTTTGGTTTTACCGTAGGTGGTTTCTATTTTTTCTATGTCTTTAAAGTGACTAAGATCCGATTCAAGCCTGCCGTCATCGTTTTTGTAGTAACTAAAAATATAGTTCTCGGTTATTCCGTTACCGTCTTCTCGGTAATCAAATACTGCATCGCTATAAAAATAAAGTATTTCTTCGTTTTCAGGTGTTAGGCGATTACGTTTTAAAAAGTGTACTTGGTAAGACCATAAACTATCGCCTTTTATAATTGCGGTATTGGGTAAAATATTTACTTCTTGAAGTACGCCTAAAAATAATAGAGGTGCAAACGCAAGCGAGATTAAATACTGTCTAATTCGCCAGTACGAGTTGTAATGTAGGGCTTCTTTACTTGTATCGGTTTGTTCAATGTAACTAACTAGAGGCAACCATAAAAATGGCATTATACAAATCACTATGGTTGCGTATTCGTCCATTCGATAAGCAAAGGCGCTGGCAAGTACCATTAGCCAGAGTGTTAAGGCAGTCCAGTTAGGCATTACTCTATTTTTGTTTAACTGTTGTTGGCTGTGCTCTGCAAGTGCGAGATACAAAGGGTAATACCATAAAAATGCAAATATACCTCGAGCAATAGGCATAATACTTGAGTTATCGCGCTCTTTAATGGCTTTAAAGTTACGATAACTCCAGTAGTTAACAAATATGCCTAAACTTAAAATACTGTAAATAATAAACTTACTTACAGATACTGCATAAAATGGACTATCTTCAAATTTCACTTTTTTTGCTGACTCTAATCGCCAATCGGCGAAAAAGAATATGAGTACTAAAATATAGCCAGCCAACACATATTTAAGCCAACTATAACCAAAGCTATCTAGCACATCAGCTGTTGTTTGAGGCGTTTCGGTCGTTTCCGCGTATTTTAGAATAGGGTAATGGGTTGCTGATATTAACTTTTTACGCTGTGCTAAATAATCATCTATTTGAGCGGCTTTAATATGATCTTGTTTTGCGTAATAGTCATAACTCAGTGTTAAAACGTTATCATTAAATTCAGTAGTTGTTTTTAGATTGAAGTAGTCGTTATCAATTTCTTGTTGATCGCTATCAAATCCCCAACCTTTTTCTGCAAAATGTAGTTTTATTGTGGTGTTAATTATATTGGGGTAGCCAAAGTAGAGTGGGTCGGTGCGATTTACCTGCTTTGGTTCGTAAACGCTATTTTGTATTTCATTCGCGTAAAAACTAGCTTCGTAGCCTTCGTCTGTTTTTTCCCAAAATTCACTAATTAAATACGATTCTTTGGTTATTAGTTTACCCGTTTGTTCTTGTTCACTAATAGTCATTGCTTCATTGATTGATAGACCATTTAAAAAGCCTTGGTAATACTCGAAATAAGATTTAGCAACGCTATTTAGACCACTGCTGGCTATACTGCTTCTTCGGTTAATAGCTTCAAATTCAGCATAAGTGTACTGGGTTTCAAAACGTGATGGCTCAGATACTTTTTCAGCAATAAAAAAGTTATCTTCTACAGATACATTTGTATGTACAGGTTTTTGCGCCATTGAAGTTAAAGTGGTTTCACCTTTATCAATAATTAGGGCATAGCCATAATCAGGCTGTGCTAAATATTCGAGAGTACCTCGTTGGTAGCTAACCGTAGGATCGAGCCAGTAGCGTTTTCCGTTTTGTTTAAGCGTAACAATTACGTGATTAAATACACTTGCAGAAGGTGGAAGTTCTTTTAAACGTTTGGTTTCCTCTGTATCAACTAGCGCAGGGAAGGCCTCTATATCCATCGCTTTTAATAACGAGATAAGCAGTACTGTTTTATCTTTGCAATCGCCATATCGTAGCGAAAGCGTTTCTGAAGCTGACGTTGGTTGATGCGAGTTAGTGCCCATTTCAAGCCCTAAATATCGAACTTCGTCTTGGCTAAAGCGCAGTGCTGCTGCAATTTTGTCTGATGTTTTTGTGTGTTTTGCTTTTATTTCTTCAGCTACATCCAAAATGCTGTTTGGGGTTTCTATGGCTGACTGATAAAGTGGATATGCCCAGTTAACTACCTGACCCCAATCGTCAAACTCAGAAAAGTAAACTTGTGTATATGGGTCGTACCACGTTGGGGTTTGAGAATTTTGCTCGAGTAAGGGTTCTTCAAAAAGAGTTATAGAATAATCTTTGCCATATTTGTTAAGCGTTTCTTGAATATCTGCTGTGCCGTTTATTGTATTAATATGTAAAGGCGTTTGTTTACCCCAAAGTACACGCATATTTTGTTGCACTACGGGTACCGACCAGTTTAGCGTGCGTCTTGTACTAAATTTATTAGCATATATAGGGTTGCTACCTGCCACTGTGTAGCTGTAATCGAGTATGTCGCCACTGCGCATATCATCAATAATAATATTGAGTGATAAGCTACCATTATAAATACGATCAGCTAATTCAGATTCACCTTGTATAACCGTCATTCTCGCGCTACCAAGCTTATCAATGCGCTCATTATTTCTAATAATCGTTAAGCTATTTAGTGTTAGCGACTCGTAACTTGGATCAAAATCAAGATTAAGCTGGCTTATATAATCAACACCACTTTGATTTAAAGCTTTCATAACCAAACGCGTATAGCGTTGCTGTTTTTGTCTGCTCGGTATATAGGATTGGTTATCGAGTAACAAATAAAGTGTGCCGTCACGTACCTTGGTTATGTCGGAATGCTTGGGTTGCTCAATAATATGTGTATTAACCCAATTAGCTGGTTTATCTATTTTATATTGCTGCGCAAAAATACTATGAGAGAAAATTAATAAGGTAAGTGCAATTAGCCAAGAGCTGAGTCGAAGGAAGTTCCATTTCATTGTAGGGTCTTATAGTTGTTTTTATAAATACTATTGAGGGAATAATGTACCAAATTTAGGCTTTTTTGACAATGAGATGTTAACAAATTCACTGTTGAGCAGTTAATTAATAGTATATAAATAAACTGCTATGGTAAGTGCGAAACGCTTAACCCCCCTCAAATGTTCCTAAAATGATTTTCTAGTTGTATTGCTAAATCATAATTAGCTAAGCCTACTTTATTGTGGGCTTTATTAGAGCTGCAAAAATCCTATCTATTTATTCGTACGGTAATCATTCAAACCTTTAAAAGTGTTTATAAATCAAAATATAACAGTAACTGTTTTTGCTCTTTTTGTTCATGAACTTTATGAGCAAAAAGCATATAACGATCATCAATGCACCTTACCTTCTAAATATTTAGTTAATTTCACGTTAACAATAAGCTGCGAGTTAGATAGCAGTTTGTCGTCGCTTATCTACCTGACAATAAATACATACACAAGCGTGGAGAAAATAATGAAAGCAAGTAACACACAACTCGCTTTGGCAGTTGCTGCAGCATTAGCAAGTACATCCGTTTTAGCCGATAACGATACGCAAAAACTACAAGAGCAATTAGATGCGTTACAAAAAGAAGTAAGTGCATTAAAAACAACCAGTGGTTTTAATTTAGAGTTTGGTGGACGGGTTCAGCTCGACTACAACTATTTTGATGGTGCTTACAATGCTGATAACGAGGGCTCTGGCGGGAGCAATTTTTTCCCTCGTCGTATTCGTACTTACGTTGAAAGTGAGCACGGAAATTGGGATCACAAGTTGTTACTCGAGTTTGCCGAAGGCACTGCTGAAATAGTGATGGCGCGTGTTCGTTATGCGTTTGATAACGGACTTAAAGTTAAAGCAGGTAAAATTCGCGAAGATATATCGCTAAATGCATTAACCAGTTCAAAGCACATTAATACAATTGAGCGTAGTTCGCTTGCCAATACTTTCTCCCCATTTTTTCGTTGGGGCGCTTCTGCCTATCAATATTTTAAAGACTCTGGCTTTCGTTACGCGATAGGCGTTTATAAAAATGATGCATTTGGTGCAACAGGTAGCGATGAAAACGACAAGCTTACTCTTGCTATTACTGGGCGTGCTACATGGTCGAGTGCATCACCTGGCGATGTAATTCATTTAGGCGTGTGGCATTCATATCGCGATATGGGTGGCAATGAATTAGGCGCACGTTTTGCGCGTGGTGAAGTGCGCGAGACTAATACTCGCCTTGTTGATTATGCTGCTGGTGGTGTAACAAGCCCACTTGATAGTTTATCGCAAACCGGTCTTGAGTTTGCTTATCAGGCGGATTCTTTAACACTTGAGGCTGAATATGCAAGCCGCTCACTTGATGCCGCTAATAGTGCTGATTTTTTAGATGGCGAGCGCTTTGATGGTTTTCATGTATCGGCAAGTTACTTTTTAGGTGGAGAACAGCGCCAATACAAAGCGAGCTCTGCATTATTTGTACAACCTAAAAATATTAAAGATGCATGGGAGTTGGTGGCACGTGTTTCAGAAGTAGATGCTACAAGTAGCTTACAAGGCACAAAAGCGACAACTTATACATTAGGTACATCTTATTACGTAAGTAGTGATATTAAGTTTATGGGTAATCTAATTTACAGCGATGTAGAAGGTGCCGGTACTACTGCGCTGGTTGGCGACGAAGACTCTGGTATGGGCTTTAGTGCACGTATGCAGTATTTATTTTAAAGGGACACACAATGAAATTATTTAAATCATTACAAACGACCATACTTGCAGCATCGTTAGTACTTAGCAGCCCAATGGCAATGGCCGACACTCACTTTTTAATCCCTGGCGGACCTGGTGGTGGTTGGGATACAACAGCCCGTGGTATAGGCGAAGGTTTAGTTAAGTCAGGCATTGAAAATAATGCATCTTTTCAAAATATGTCTGGTGGTGGAGGCGGTCGTGCTATTGCGTATTTAATTGAGTCGGGCACTAAAAAGGGCGATATTTTAATGGTTAACTCAACGCCTATCGTATTGCGCGCGTTAAGTGGCCGAATTCCTTATAGCTATCGCGATTTAACACCTGTAGCCAGTATGATTGCAGATTATGGCGCGTTTGTAGTGCGTAACGATTCTCCATTTAAAACTTGGGAGGATGTTATTAAATCAATAAAAGAAGATCCAAGTTCGGTAAAAGTAGCGGGCGGTTCTGCTCGCGGCAGTATGGATCACTTAGTGGCGGCTCAAGCAGTTAAAGCTGCGGGTATAGATGGTCGACGCCTACGTTATATTCCTTACGATGCAGGCGGTAAAGCTAAGGCTGGGTTGCTTTCAGGCGAAGTGAATTTACTTTCTACTGGCTTAAGTGAAGCGCTTGAAGTAGCTAACGGTGGTCAAGCACGTATTTTAGCGGTTACATCGGGTGAGCCCTTACCTGATTACCCAAAAATACCCACACTTAAGTCACTAGGTTACGATATGGAATTTGTTAATTGGCGTGGTCTTTTTGCTGCGCCTAATTTACCCGCTGAAAAGTTAGCACAGTACACAAAAAAACTACGTGAGTTGCAAAGTACACCTGAGTGGGAAGCTGTACGAGCTCGTAACGGTTGGCTAAATCTTTTTCAAGAAAAAGATGAGTTTATTAAGTCACTAGAAGCACAAGAAGTGCAGCTTAGAGCTGTAATGGAAGAGCTTGGCTTTATCCGCACATTGCCGTAATCGAGGTTTTAAAATGACGAATCGAGAATTAATAGGGCCAAGTTTATTCTTGGCGCTATTTACTTTATACGCTGTGGTTGCATGGCAAATTCCGCTACTACCGTTTGAAGAATACGAAACGGTTACCTCAGCGACACTTCCTAAAGTATATGCCGGGTTTGGTATTGTGGTGTGCTTACTTTCTATTGGTTCAACATTGCTTAAACCAAGAGAGAAAACTAATACTGATGATGTTCTTGAAAAGTCACACGTACTGCGCACCTTTGGTTTATTAATATTAATGGTAATTTATAGCGCGGCACTGGAGCCAATTGGTTTTTTAATTTCTACTAGTGCGTTTTTGCTTGCGGGCTTTTTTGTGATGGGCGAAAGACGTAAGGGAATTTTGCTATTTGCATCGATACCGGTTGCGGTGTTTTTTTGGTTTTTGATGACTCAAGTATTAGGTATTTACTTGGTTCCGGGCGATTTGTGGAGTTAAGTTATGTTTGATGGAATTATGCTTGGTTTGTCGACCGTGCTCGACTTTAATAATTTAATGTACGTTATAGCTGGCTGCTTGGTAGGTACTTTTATAGGTATGTTACCAGGATTGGGGCCAATTACCGCAATTGCCTTGATGATCCCAATTACTTACAGCATTGGCGCCGATTCGGGCATGATTTTAATGGCGGGTGTTTATTACGGCGCTATTTTTGGTGGCTCTACGTCATCTATTTTAATTAATGCGCCAGGCGTGGCGGGTACGGTAGCTTCCTCCTTTGATGGCTACCCGCTTGCTAAACAAGGGCACGCAGGTAAAGCATTGGCAATTGCTGCTTATTCCTCCTTTATAGGCGGAACGATTGGCGCCATATTATTAATGGTAGCTGCGCCTTTATTAGCAAAAGTGTCATTGAGTTTTCAATCCCCTGATTATGTTGTGCTGATGTTTTTAGGCCTAACAGCTATTGCAGCATTTTCAAATAAAGGGCAATTTTTAAAAGCAATGATGATGACTGTGTTTGGCTTGATGCTAGCAACGGTTGGAATTGATCCATCATCAGGTACTGACCGATTTACCTTCGGGCAACCTGATTTACTCGATGGAATAAGCTTTTTACTGGTTGCTATGGCAACATTTGCATTAGCCGAGGCGCTTGTAAATGTTGTAAAACCAGAGAAAAAAGATGCTAAAAACATTAATGACTCAGACACACCGCAAATAGGTTCAACCAAGTTAAGTAAAGCCGAGATTAAAGAGATAGCACCAGTGATTGGTCGCTCGTCTATTTTAGGTTTTATAGTGGGGGTGTTACCGGGTGCTGGTGCAACTATTGCAAGCTTTATGGCTTATGCAACAGAGCGAAATTTAGCGCCAAAAGGTTTGAAAGAAAAGTTTGGTAAAGGCTCATTACGTGGTTTAGCTGCGCCAGAGTCGGCAAATAATGCGGCGTGTACAGGATCGTTTGTTCCACTGTTAACGCTTGGTATTCCGGGCTCAGGTACTACGGCAATTATGCTAGGTGCTTTGATTGCTTACGGCATTCAACCAGGTCCAATGCTTATGCAAGAAAACCCAAGTGTATTTTGGGCGGTTATTGTAAGTATGTACTTTGGTAATATTGTACTGCTTATTTTAAATTTGCCGCTTATTCCTTACTTTGCAAAAGTATTAGCAATGCCTAAGTCGGTACTCACCGTGATGATATTGTTCTTTAGCTTAATTGGTGTTTACTTAGTGTCCTTCAATACCTTCGACTTATTTATGATGGTAGGATTTGCGGTGGTTGCGCTAGTATTGCGATTACTGTCATTTCCTATGGCACCATTATTATTAGGTTTTATATTAGGAGATATGATTGAGCGAAACTTCCGTCGTTCAATGATGATTTCTGATGGCTCATTAAGCTTTTTATGGGATCGTCCGCTAACATTGAGCATATTTGTAATTTCAATTTTAGTGCTGTTGTTTCCGTTAAAAGATTATTTAATGCAACGCCGTGCAGACAAAGTAAATGCATAATTGAGAATGAAATGAAAAACACCAACAAGCTAAATCCATTGCAAAACATGGCCATAAAACCTAAGCGATTAGAAACACGATTAATTATTTGGGTAACAGGATTGTGTGTATTGCAGGCTTTATTATTTGGCGCGTTGGTGTATCAACTTACAGCGCAAAGCTTACATAACCATATTGGTGATAAAGCATTAGCTGTAGCAAGCAGTATTGCCACACGTGCTGATGTAATTAATGCACTGAAAATACCTAGTGACTTAACCGCTATTAATATGCAAATTGAAGATTTACGACAGCTTGTAGGTGCTGATTTTATTGTTGTTGGCGATGAAAATGCGCTTCGTATTGTGCATCCAGATGAAGATAAAATTGGCAAAAAAATGGTCGGAGGCGATAGCCAAGCTGCATTAAAAGGTGAGCGCTATATTTCGGTGGCCCATGGTAGCTTAGGTGAATCAATTCGTGGCAAAGTGCCGGTGTACGCAGGTAATAATGAAATAGTAGGCGTTGTATCGGTTGGTTTTTTAGTACAATCAATCGATCCGCTTATTCTCTCTCGCAGTAGTGAAATTTTAATATGGGGCTTAATACTTGTAGGTTTAAGTATACTGGCGGCTATTTATATTGGACAGCGTGTCAGAAATGCTATTTTTGGCCTGCAGCCAGATGAAATTGCACGTTTGTTTTCAGAACAAGATGCAATTTTAAATACGGTACGCAGCGGTATTATTGCACTCGACCCGGACGGAAAAGTACGAAAACTCAATCAACGCGCCTGCGAAATATTAGATAAACCAACTTCAATTATTAATCAGAACCTCAGCTTAAACGATTTATTACCTGAACATGCAGAATTTTTATTGCGTAATCAGCGACGTAAAATAGTGGGTTTTGAATTATTTGCCGCCGATAAACGCCTTATTTTATCGAGATTTTCTTTGCAAGTGCAAGGGCAGGCGGATGGTATTTTACTGAGTATGCGCCCCTCTGATGAACTTGAGTATTTAAGCCAACAACTTACTAAAGTTCAGGCTTTTGCAGAGCTTTTAAGGGTACAAACTCATGACTATTCTAATAAGCTCAACTTAATTGGTGCGTTAGTGCAAATGGGCAAAAACGAACAAGCTATAGAAATAATAGGGCAAGAAAGCCAGGGCTCTCAGGCACAAATTCATAACTTGTTAGAGCGCATACAAGACCCTGTGCTTGCTGGTTTGTTGGTGGGTAAATATCATAAAGCAAGAGAATTAAATGTTGCGCTTGAGCTTAACCCCGACAGCCTACTTGGTGTTATTGCACGTAAAGATATGCTCGAGCGAGTTGTATCTATTTTAGGTAACCTTATAGATAATGCGATTGAGGCTGCTATTAGGTCATCGAACTCTCGCCCTGCAAAAGTACGGGTAACCGTTGATGAAACCAGCCAAACTCTCTTATTTGATGTAGAAGATACAGGCTTTGGGTTAGGTTCAGACCATGATGTTATTTTTACCCCTCAGTACAGCTCTAAATCAGGAGCAGAGCATGGTATTGGTTTATATTTAGTAAAAACAAATTTAGACTCATGCGGTGGCACGTTAGAAATTGGTGAGTCAGACCTACTTGGTGCAAGACTAAGTGTTTACATTCCAAAATAATAAGAGCATTAAACATGACGTATTCAGTAGTAATAATTGAAGACGAAGTAGAGGTAGCACAGCTATTAGCGCAGTACTTGTTATTACCAAATGGTGTCGCAGGTAGTCAAACGCCAAAGCAAAGTTTAAGGCAAGCACAGTATCAGGTAGTGGGCATTGCAGGTAATTTAAGCACGGCAACAGCCTTACTGCATGCAATTGAACCCGATTTGATTTTACTCGATATACATTTACCTGATGGTAACGGACTTGATTTATTGACCGACTTACGACGTCGAACGATTAAAAGTGAGGTTATGCTGCTCACTGCTGCAAAAGAGGTCGAAACCCTTGAAAAAGCAATGCAGTTAGGTGCATGCGACTTTTTAGTAAAACCATTAATGTTAAACCGACTTGATCAAGCACTCGCACGTTTTGAATCACGTCAACAATGTTTTTCTGATGCAAGTGAAGTAACGCAGTCAATGGTTGATACGTTATTTGGTTCAAAGCAGCAAACCAACACGTCTGTTCGTTTACCAAAAGGGGTCGATCAACTTACCCTGCAAAAAATACATGATGCTTTTGTAGAGCACGCAACCACTGCATTTACCGCTCAGCAAATGGGCGATTTGGTTGGTGTTAGTCGCTCTACAGCACGCCGTTACTTGGAGTATTTACTTGAATCAGGTAAGTTAACAGCGGATCAAAGTTATGGCAGTATTGGCCGCCCTGAACGTTGCTATAAAATAGCGAAGTAACTTTGTGTACCTGATGCTAAAACATTAAATGCTATTTATTTCAGTGCCTTACGTTTTTTTTGTTATGTTTGATATTTAATAGATACTGACGATAAAAAAAATATGTTGAATTGATTGCATTTTAAGCGGCTTGTATGGTGATGTTCGCTTTAAGTGATGTTATACTCCTGCGGAATAATTTATCGACTTTATTAAGAGCAAAATTAATGGCAGATTTATCGAAGTACAGAAACATTGGTATTTTCGCGCACGTTGATGCGGGTAAGACCACGACTACTGAGCGTATCCTAAAGCTTACTGGTCAAATCCATAAAACTGGTGAGGTTCATGATGGTGAATCTACTACTGACTTCATGGAACAAGAAGCTGAGCGCGGTATTACTATTCAGTCTGCGGCTGTAAGCTGTTTCTGGAAAGATCACCGCTTTAACGTTATCGATACTCCTGGACACGTTGACTTCACAGTTGAAGTTTACCGTTCACTTAAAGTACTAGATGGCGGCATCGGTGTGTTCTGTGGTTCTGGTGGTGTTGAACCACAATCAGAAACTAACTGGCGTTATGCTAATGATTCAGAAGTTGCACGTATTATCTTCGTAAATAAATTAGACCGTATGGGTGCTGATTTTTACCGTGTAACTGAGCAAGTACGTAAAGTACTTGGCGCAACTCCACTAATCATGACTTTACCAATTGGTATTGAAGATGAGTTTGTTGGTGTTGTAGATGTTTTAACTAAAAAAGCATACGTTTGGGATGACACTGGTCTTCCTGAAAACTACGAAATCACAGACATTCCTGCAGACATGGTAGATAAAACTGACGAGTATTATGAAATGCTTGTTGAAACTGCCCTTGAGCAAGACGATGCACTACTTGAAGCTTACATGGAAGGTGAAGCACCTTCTTTAGAAGACATCAAACGTTGTATCCGTAAAGGTACTCGTGACCTTGCTTTCTTCCCAACATACTGTGGTTCTGCGTTTAAGAACAAAGGTATGCAGCTTATTCTTGACGCTGTTGTTGATTACTTACCATGTCCTACAGAAGTTGATCCTCAACCTCTTATGGATGAAGAAGGTAACGAAAATGGCGAGTTCGCAGTAGTATCTACTGACGAACCTTTCAAAGCGTTAGCATTCAAAATAATGGATGACCGTTTTGGTGCATTAACATTCGTACGTATTTACTCAGGTAAACTAAACAAGGGTGACACTATCCTTAACTCGTTTACTGGTAAAACTGAGCGTGTTGGCCGTATGGTTGAGATGCAAGCAGATGATCGTAACGAATTAACTAGCGCGCAAGCTGGTGACATCATTGCTATCGTAGGTATGAAAAACGTGCAAACTGGTCACACTCTATGTGATCCTAAGCACCCAGTAACACTTGAGCCAATGGTATTCCCAACTCCAGTAATCTCGATTGCTGTACAGCCTAAAGATAAAGGCGGTAATGAGAAAATGGGTGTTGCTATCGGTAAAATGGTTGCAGAAGATCCATCTTTCCAAGTTGAGACTGATGAAGATTCAGGCGAGACTATCCTTAAAGGTATGGGTGAGCTTCACTTAGATATCAAAGTAGATATTCTTAAGCGTACTTACGGCGTAGACCTTATTGTTGGTCAACCACAAGTTGCTTACCGTGAAACTATCACTAAAGAAATTGAAGATAGCTACACGCATAAGAAACAATCTGGTGGTTCTGGTCAGTTCGGTAAAATCGACTACCGCATCAAGCCAGGCGAAGTTGCTTCAGGTTTCACGTTTAAATCATCAGTTGTTGGTGGTAACGTACCTAAAGAATTCTGGCCTGCAGTTGAGAAAGGCTTCAAGTCAATGATGGGTACTGGTGTTCTAGCTGGCTTCCCTGTACTTGACGTTGAAATTGAACTTTTCGACGGTGGTTTCCATGCCGTGGATTCATCTGCAATCGCGTTCGAAATCGCTGCTAAAGGCGCTTTCCGTCAATCGATCCCTAAAGCGGGCGCACAACTTCTTGAGCCAATCATGAATGTTGACGTGTTCACTCCAGAAGATCACGTTGGTGACGTAATCGGTGACCTTAACCGTCGTCGTGGCATGATGAAAGACCAAGAAGCTGGTTTAACAGGCAGCCGTATTAAAGCTGACGTACCGTTATCAGAAATGTTCGGTTACATCGGTACACTACGTACAATGACATCTGGTCGTGGTCAGTTCTCTATGGAGTTCTCACACTACGCTGCATGTCCGCAAAACGTTGCTGATACAGTAATCGCTGCAGAAAAAGAGAAAAAAGCTGCTAAGTAATTAGCTCTTTAACTCTTTAAAAAAACCCGCACATGTTGCGGGTTTTTTATTGCCTATAATTTGGTTTTATTTTTTTAGTTGTTTATAACTACTTTTTATTATTAATTAGTCCTATGTTACTAATTAATAAAAAGGTACTAGAGAGCAATTTATTTACCTCAATTACTTAATTGGTTGGTTTATAAGAGGTTAATTGTAAAGTAAATGTAACTGTATGAATTTTAAGAACTTCTATTGATGCATCTATATACGTAATGTAGAATACTAGCACTTTTAGACTAGAGCTCTAAAGTCAGATAAGGAAGTCTCCGCAGCAGAGACGTTTGCTATTAATTCTATATAAGACGTAACAATCATGAAATCTATTAAATTAGCACCAAACTGGTGGCTACAATTTACAAAATGCGTTTTAGCATTCAGCTTAATATTTTTAATTCATATTATATTTTCTGTGAACCTAAAAATTGTTTTTCTCACTGTAATGCCAGCTCTACTGATTATTACTACTTTTAATATTCTTCATCTTCGTTTTTTACATTGTTATAAAGCAGGCATTTGTTATACGCGTTTATGCACAAAGCGTTATATCAATAGCGAGGAAATTAGTTGCGTATCATTTAGTTCGTTTTTTCTTTTCACCATTTTTAAGGTGGAGTTAGATAATGGTAAAACGTTCCATTTTTATAACTGGCAACTTGATGATGAAACGCAATCAGCTATTTCTAAAATGTACTGCAATAAGTTAGCTAACAAAATTGAAAATATTAGCGATAAATGCAATGCTTGATCTTTAATTTAGATAGCAAAAAGGAGCGATTAATCGCTCCTTTTTTGTTTTTGTATTTTATAACGCGCTAATTAAACTTTTTTATAGCCTTAGCTTTTAGCGCTTTCATCTTTAGCCTGCGTGGCTTCTTAAAAGACTGGATAGGCATTGTTACCAACTGCTCTTGTGGTAGTGCCGGTATTGTTTGTGGATAAGCACCTTCCTTTGGTACCGAAATTTCTTTTAGATGTATTTTAAGTGCTTCTAGAGTTGAGTCGTTATCAACTTCACTAGGGCAAATAAATATACCTAACTTTCTTAGTTGTACACCGAGTTTAATGCTACTGGTATAACGGATAATCGGAGCGCCTAATACTAAGCCCAGCAATATAGGTGATAACCACCAAAAGAATACTGGCGTGAAGTAGTAAGCCGTACAACCCCATGCAATAGCCACAATAGTTGAGAATAACGTATAACCAAACGCCTCTTTCCACGGAACCATACGACCTTCGCGCGGTTGTGCATCCCACTTCACTTTTTTACCTAAAAACACACAAAGTACAAAGTAAGCATGAAATACCATCATTAATGGGGCAACAATAATAGCGAATACGGTTTCAATGATTGAACCTAGTATGAGCTTAAATGAACCACCAAAGCGTTTGTTTCTATGTATTAAGGTTACTATTATGCCCATTAGTTTAGGCATTAATAAAATAACAATAGTTAAATACAAGAGTGAATCAATCAGATCGGTTTTAGCTATTTGCCATGTAGGGAATAATTGATAAACACGGTTAAAGTACACATCACTATTTAATGCGCGCGTTACTGCATCAATAGTACTTAGCGCTAGCATTGAGAGCCAAATTAGTGATGAAATATAGGCTGTGGCACCGAGTAAAAAGTGTAGCTTACTCATTAATTTTAATTTTGATGATGATAGTAAACCTAAGTGCTGAATATTACCTTGCACCCAGCGTCTATCGCGTACAGCGTAGTCTAGAATGTTACTTGGTACTTCTTCATAGCTACCTTCAATATCTGATAGCAACAATACATCCCAACCAGCACTGTGAAGTAGTGAAGCTTCTACAAAGTCATGACTTAAAATTTCGCCGCCAAAAGGTGCATTACCTTTTAGTGTTGGCAAGCCACAGCACGTTATAAATGCTTCAACTCTAATGATTGCATTATGACCCCAGTAGTTGGCTTTATCAGTTTGCCAAAAAGCTGAGCCAGTAGCGAGCATTGGGCTATATAGCACTGACGCAAACTGTAAAAAGCGGCCAAAAAAGGTATCTTGACGAACAGGGATCGGAATAGTTTGGATCAGGCCTGCTTGTGGGTTGTTGAGCATACTTGTAGTAAGCTCTAGCATACATTTCCCGGTCATTACGCTATCTGCATCAAGCACAATCATATGGTCGTACTGGCTGCCCCAGCGCTCACAAAAGTCGGTTAGGTTACCTACTTTACGGTGTTTGTTATCTTCGCGACGACGATAAAAAACGTTTTTAGCCGTATCACCTAAACGTTCACACAATGCATGCCATGCACTTAGCTCGTTTTTAGCTATTTCTGGGTCTTGCGTGTCGCTTAATAAGTAAAAATCAAAGTTTGCAAGTTGACCTGTTTCTTTTAACGATTGCAGACTAACTTCAAAGCCCGCGATAACACGGTGGGTGTCTTCGTTGTAAATAGGCATTACAACGGCGGTTTTTTGGGCGTTAATTGCCTCACTATTGAACTCAATTGGTTTAATACGCTTTAGCGTAAGTGGGTCAATTCGTAATAGCTGTAATACAAAGCCGATTGTTCCACTACAAAATGCCGTTACAATCCAGGCAAAAGTGATTGAGAATAATACTAAAAGAGCATACTCAAGTAATGTCATACCGTTTGAGCTTAAAATCTCAAACATAATAGATATGCCGTAGCCAGATGTGCCAAGCGCTGCAATAGCAAATAGCCAAACTCTTAATGTTTTGAATGGCATTGGAGTGCCCTTACCTTTATTACTTGATGTCATTTGGGTACCAAACATAACTCCATACCTCGCTAATTTCTTTATCACGTAGTTTTAACGATAAACGCATATCAACGGGTTGATCGTCCTGTGGTGCAATTTTAAAGGCTACACGCCATCCTCGTGAATCAGGCAGTTTTTGTACATTCACGTCGGTTACTTCGCCTGTTGTAAGTTGAATGTCGGCATCTAGCTTTAACTGTTCAGAGAGTTGATTTATTTCTGACCCAGTAAAATCAACAGTAAATTGGCGATGGCTTTTTGGTGGAGGGTTGTCCTCACCAGGTAAAGCAGCACTACCGATTCTTGTGCGCAGTACTCTCGCTTTTTCGTGCTGAGTTAAAGCTGCATTAAAGGTCGTCATTTTGTAGCTTAGCTTTAACGAATCACCGGCTTTCATTGGCTTTTCTGGTACCCAGTAACTGACGATATTGTCGTTAGTTTCTGTGTCAGTAGGTATCTCTACAAGCTCTACACGGCCATTTCCCCATTCACCTTGTGGTTCAATCCATAGACTAGGGCGGTTGTGGTAATGTGCTTCTGTGTCCAGATAGTTATTAAAATCTCGATCTCGTTGAGCTAACCCAAAACCTTTTGGATTATTGTATGAAAACGAAGTTACACTTAGCTGTGAAGGGTTGTTAAGAGGGCGCCATACCCATTTATCATCAGCAGATTGAGTTAATAGGCCATCCGAGTCATGAACTTCAGGGCGATAGTCATCAAAAAATTTGGTACTGTTTTCACCGTGGTAAAACATACTCGTTAATGGAGCTACGCCGAGCTTTTTAATGTCTTTACGTGCAAATATCTGCATATCAACATCAACTAGCATATTAGTTGTAGGGTCAACACTAAACTTGTATGCACCCGATATAGATGGGCTATCTAATAATGCAAAAATGGTAATTTGTGTTTGGTCGGCCTTTGGTTTAACTAACCAAAACTCTTTGAACATTGGAAATTCTTCACCTGAATTTTCTGCAGTATCAATGGCAAGGCCTCTAGCTGATAATCCATAAACTTGCTGAGGGCCAACAACTCTAAAATACGATGCTCCCTGAAATACCATTACTTCGTCTTTATACTCGTTAGTATTTAACGGGTAATGTAAGCGAAATCCAGCATGGCCTAGTTGAGTATCCGCAACACTTTTAGCTATTTCTTCTTGTAGTGGTGCAGCAGTGCCATCGTATTGGTAAAAGTCAGTACTGAAAGGTAAGCGACTGCGTTTAGAGTCGCTATCAACGGTATTTATTGTCACAGGTGTTTTATATAAAAAACCAGGATGGAATAATTGCAGCTCGTACAGGCCTTCATCTTTCCATACTGCTTTGTCTTTTTTAAATCGAATTGAACGGTAATCTTGATAATCAATATTGTTAAGTGCTTCAAGCTCAATGTTTTTAGGCGCCACGTATTCTTCGCTTGCTAACTTTTTAGCGCGGGCGCTAATTACGTCAAATAAGCTACTTTGTGGGATTGCTACATCAACGGTTGCAGCAATCGCTTGGTTGCTATTGCCCCAAGTCGAAAAAATAATAAGTAGACCCAGTAGTGGTGCTGACTTCTTTTGCCATTTAGGCAGATTTTGGGTTAGTTGTTTCATTCTCATTCCTTTATAAAAACACGACTTATTTTTACGTTTAGGGTAAATATTGATTTTATTTTGTAAGTATCTTCTAAATAACTTAGAGCAAAATTTAAACCTAAATAAAAGTTCATATTTTTCAATAGGTAATATTTATATACATAATTCACTGAGGTTTTTTTGTGTAAAATTCACTCAAATGTATGTAGTTGTTACTGATTAATTACTAGAAGATTCACAGATCGTCTGAACATATTACGGGGGGTTTAATGAAGCTTGTCTGAATTACATTTGTATAAAATAAAAAAGCCGCAAGAGCGGCTTTTAAATGTTTAGATTTAACTTAGTTATTTCTTTTTAAATCGACGCACTATTGATAGTGGTGCTAAAAGAAGTGATAACCATAATAATGAACCTGCATCATTATTATCATCTGAGCGTAAGTTATTTACTTTCACGGCTACTTTTTCAACGTTAGATAAGTTACCCACGCTATCCTGAGCTTGCACTGTTAAAGTAATACGATTTTCAAATTCGTAATCAATCTCTCCAGCAACAATTAGCTGCCCCTGATTGTTAATAGAAACGCTGTCATTATCAGATGTAATAAATTTAACAACTGGTGATTCATCGGCATTTGGATCACTAAAATCGAGTGTGCCGATAATTGTTCCAATTGCGCTGTTTTCATCGACTGCAAAAACTTGATCAGCTTTAATAACTGGCGTTTGCTCTTCAGGTGTTAAAGTGATTTCAGATTTAATATCAATAATTACAGGGTCGTGATCTGATGCGCGGTATGCACTTTCAGAGTACAAACTAGATTGTTGACCTTCGCTTTTAAACTCTACATTGTAATCAAGAGAAATAGGTTCATCTGCGTTGATGTGCCAATCTGTTGCTGCGACAATTTTGCTAAATAGTGATTGGGTAGCTACTGCATGATCTAAACTACCAGCGCGACCAGAAAAGCTGTAAGAATAACCAAGCGTATCACCATCAATTTCTGCAACTACATTTTTGTAGCCTTTATCAGCAAATGCACGTATAGGATCTTCCATTGCGTAAGCATTCATATCGCCGACTAAAATAGTATCTTCGTCGTCAACACCGGTTGGTTTGCTATCAAGCCAATTTGCGAATGCATTAGCACCTTCTGTGCGTATTTCATTCCAACAGCCTTGTCCATCACCTGAATCTGCATTGTTTCCAGAAGCACTACCACAGCTTTTAGATTTAAGGTGTGACACAGCAACAGTAAATACTTCATCAGTTTCTAATGATTTAAAGCTTTGTGCAATTGGAGCACGGTTACTAAAATCAAATGGAGCCTCAGTCGTAATAGCAGCAGTACCTACTTCTTCTACTTTGTTAGCACGATAGATAAGTGCGGTAGTAATTGCATCGGTACCAATTTGATCTACGTTAAAATCAACAAATGCATAGTTGTTAGCACTATCAGCGTCATTTAATGCATCTACTAAGCTTGCAATTGCACTAAATTCGCCAAAACCATCATTTTCAATTTCCATTAAACCAACAACATCGGCCTGGATAGCGCTAATGGCACTTACAATTTTAGCTTCTTGGCGAGTAAATTCAGCTTCTGAATCTGCACCTCGGGCTGTAGGGAACCCTCCGCCTTGGCCATCACCATTAAAGTAATTAAGTACGTTAAAGCTAGCTACACGTAAATCTGCTTCAGCATTAAGTTCAGGCGCATTTTTACGTGCATTTGTTGCAATAAACGAAGGTGCTACCGTTGGGTGGATTCTGTAAAGGCTAAAGCTATAAGCAAGTGCCCCCGTAACCGTATTAACTGTATCGCCAGTACGTAATGTATTTTCTGCTGATAAGCCTGGAGTTGGGTAGGCTGTAGGGTCTAAGTTTTGTACTGTAGAGCCATCATCTAGTAAAATCTTTTTAAGTAGATTTTCAGTTTCAACTGCATTAGCTGCATCTCCAGGTAATGCAACTTGGGTACCTTGATACAAGCGTTCTGTTGCTAATTCAACTTCACCATATCGACCAAGGCCAAAGTTATTAGTTACTACTAATGGTTGTTCTAATGTAACTAACATACCTTCAAAAGCTTCTAAATCAGTTGTATCAGCTAAAGGTAAAGTGATTTTTGTAGCTGCTGCAGCTAAACCAGTGCCACATATGGCAACTTGGCTAACACTGCCGATTTGTGTTGCATCAAAATATTCTTCTACAGTACCTTGTACACGTACATGGTCGCCTACGTTTACGTCAATATCTGCAAAATAAACAAATACACCTTCAGAGGTGAGAGGATTTGCATCTATGTCAGCAGCAAGTGAGCTAACAAAAAAGCCTTTTAATTGATCATCATCTTGGAAGTCTGCGGTTACAATCCCCTCAAACTCTACTAAAGTATCAACAAGCGGGCTTGCAGAGCTATCGCCTTGTATAGCGTTAATTAGTACTTTTTCTGCGCCACAAACAAGTGGTTCAAGTGGTTCTGGTTCTGGAATTGGTTCAGGTGTTGTTCCACCATTACCTGCATGTGAACCTAAACCATCAAAGTCATCTTGGTCAAACTGTACCCATTCTTCACTCGGGTTAAACTTTGCGTCAGGTGTTGTTCTACCTGCGGTAATACTATCTTTTCTACGAAGTGTTTTATTTTGTGTTTGTACTGCGCCCTCAGACCAAAACGAACCGGGATCTACACCGCGCTGGCCAAAGCTATCGACTACAGTGCTACCTTGCATTAGAACTAACGCATCATCACCATTAAAGTTAGCAACACCATGTTCTAAATCGGCTTTTTCTTTTAGTGCATCATTTGAACTTGAATTAACAACAACAAAGGTACTGTTAGCTGCCAAAGTACCAGACAAATCAAGAGTTGATTGAATTGTAGTTTTGCCATTTACATACAAACTTAGTGAGTACTGATCAAGAGTTAGTGGAGATGACGAGTTATTATAAAGCTCAATTGCTTTATTATTACTGCTTCTTTAAACATATTCAGAAATGATTAGATCAGCGGATGCTGGTGCGCTAAGACTTGCTATAACAAGTGCGGGAGGTGTTATTTTTGTTTTAAACATTTTTATTATCCCCGTGTATTAAATCCCAAAATGGGACACTAGTTTAGAGAATAAATGTGACTAAATAATACAAAAGTGTAAATGCATGTAAAAAGGCGGTTTGACCGCCTTGTTATAAAATTTACTTTTTAGCGAGGTATTGTGCGGCTTGCTTTGCAAAATAGGTTAAAATACCATCAGCTCCAGCACGCTTAAATGCAAGTAAAGACTCCATTATAGTCGCTTCCTCACTTAACCAACCATTATCAATTGCCGCCTTGTGCATTGCATACTCACCGCTTACCTGATATGCGAAAGTAGGTACACCAAACTCGTCTTTAACACGGCGTACAATATCTAAATAAGGCATGCCAGGCTTAACCATGACCATATCAGCGCCTTCTTGTAAGTCTAATGCGACTTCACGTATTGCTTCATCAGAGTTTGCTGGGTCCATTTGGTAGGTTTTTTTATCGGCACCTTTTAAGTTCCCAGCAGAACCTATTGCGTCTCTAAATGGGCCATAGTAGCTAGATGCATATTTAGCTGAGTAGGCCATAATACGGGTATGCACAAACCCATCAGCTTCAAGTGCTTCACGAATTGCAGCAATACGGCCATCCATCATGTCCGAAGGGGCAATTACATCAGCGCCCGCTTCTGCATGCGAGAGTGCTTGTTTAACTAAAATTTCGGTGGTTACGTCGTTTATTACATAGCCTGTGTCATCAATAATGCCGTCTTGACCGTGCGTCGTGAATGGATCAAGTGCACCATCAGTAATTACACCCAACTCAGGAAAGGCTTCTTTTAAAGCGCGAACAGTGCGTTGTACTAAGCCATCGTCATTATATGCTTCTTCGGCAAATAGTGATTTTTTGTCCGCAGGGGTTACCGGAAAAATAGCAACGGCAGGTACGCCAAGCTCAACAAGTTCTTTTGCCTCAAGTAATAGTAAATCTATCGATAGACGTTCAATACCAGGCATTGATTCAATTGCTTCGCGACGATTTTTACCTTCTAGTACAAATACAGGGTAAATTAAATCGTTTACGCTAAGTTGGTTTTCGGCCATTAAGCGGCGAGAAAAGTCGCTGCGGCGCATTCTGCGCATGCGAGTATACGGGAAAAGGTCTAATCCTGATTGGGCCATATTAATATGCTCCTACTGTGGTAATGGAAAAGTGATTACTTGATTACGGCCATGTTGCTTTGCGTAATAAAGTGCTTTGTCGGCGCACTCAGTAAAAATTTGAGGGTTGCTAACATCATCAGCAATGATGGTGTATACACCAGCGCTAATTGTAAATTGAATATCATTATTGGCAACCGTTACTGTACTGGCTGAGATAGCTGCTCGTATTTTTTCAGCTATGTCTTGTGCACCTTCGCTGGGGGTATTAGGTAATAGCACTACAAACTCTTCACCGCCATAACGAGCAACTTCATCGAGTGGTCGCTTTAAATTATCTTTTATAAGGTCAGATACAGCTTTAATAACTTGATCGCCAATTATGTGTCCGTATGTATCGTTAATGCTTTTGAATCGGTCTATATCAAGCATAACAATACTAAGCGGTGTTTGTTCTCGGCGAGACCGACGAATCTCCATTATTAGCTTTTTATCAAAAAAGCGTCTGTTTTTTATTCCGGTTAAAGCGTCTTCGGTATTGAGTAACTCAAGTGAACGGTTTTTTTCTTCAAGTTCTCTGAGTGTAACTTGTAATTCAAAGGTGCGTTCGTCGACTTGTGATTCGAGTTCTTGGCGTGTTTTTTCTTGTAACTTTAAGCGCTCTTTAAGTAGTGTATCTTGAGCTGCATTTTCAGCAATCAAGGTTTGCTGAGCAATTACTTCTTCATCACGTTGCAAAATAAATAACTTCATTACACTGTAGCATAGACAAAATGTGCAGCTAAAAAAGCATGTAAATACAAATGCTAATGTACTTCTGTCAAAGGCGTATAGCCCTATTACTGCAACAATAAAATAAAGCATCACCACCAAGAAAAAAACTAATACGAGCAGTAGCGCTTTATTAGGTTTAGAAGGTGATAAACGTATGCACATAAGTGTAGTTGCAATATAAAAGCTTAAAACGATTGGGATAGTAGTTAAGCAAAATAGTGTCACTATATGGTTTGGAAATAGCCAAATAAACAATAACGAGATACCTAATGCGTTAACTATCACTTTTTGAACCGTTAGTAAAAAAGAGGGCTTTGGATGGCAAATTTGCTTTTGTAAAGGCAAAAACATTAAAGCAATAAGCATAAGTAATATAGGGATCATAACTTGCTGTAACGCTGGCAAATTAGGGTGAATATATTTTAGGCCAAAGCCACAAATGTAGGCTAATAAACTACCTAATGTGAGAGTAATTAAACCAGCATAAACAAAATAACGTTTACGTGAAAAACTATATAAAACTAAGCAACTCACACCTAAAGAAAATATAAAACCAATCAATAAGCCATAGAGTAAATTAAGTTTACCTTTATGTGCCAAATAAGCTTCTGGTTGCCACAGCGTTAAAGGGACTCGCAAGCCGGAGCTATTCGTCACTCTCATAATAATAATGGTTTCGCTATTTGCAGGGCTAATTAGTTTAACTAATAAAGATTCACTCTTAATCGCACGTTTATCAAGGGGGTACGCATCGCCAATTTGGGCGTGAGAAATTAATTGCGAGTTATGTAACTGATATACTTGAACGTCGTTTAGCAGAGGGTTGTTTAGTGACAACAGTTGTTCGGTATTATAACTCAGCGTGTTTTTTATTTTAAATTTCATCCATACAGAACGCTGCTCAAGACCTAGGTTAAGAGGTTTACCTGTGTTTTTTTGCCACTGTATATGGCTACTTTGTTGTGCATCTAATAGCGAAGTTGGTTCAAAAGAGTAATGCAGGTTATTAATGTTTTGGGAGTTAAAATCATGTTTTATTATTACAGGGCTTGCGAAAGAGCAAAAAGTGCAAAGAAGCATCAATAGACTTAGTAATGCTTTTGTGCACGCCATTAGAAGCTCTTTAAACCAAAAACATTGTAAAAGTTTTCTGTAGTTTTACGGGCCACAACTTCTTCATCTATTTGATAAAGTTGCGCAACTGTTTGGCAAATATAAGGAAGCAGAGCGGGTTCATTTTTACGCGATTTAGGTTTTGGCTTAACTGTTAGTGGAATTAAAAATGGTGCATCAGTTTCTATTAATAATCGATCTAGAGGAATACTAGGCACTAGTTGTTGTAAATCTTTACCACGCCTTTCATCACATACCCAACCCGTTATACCAATATACAGACCTAAATCTAAATATTGCTTTAGAGCTGCTGAGTTACCCGTAAAGCAGTGGAGTACACCGCGAATATTAAACTCTTTTAAAATACTTAGCATGTCGTCACTTGCATCACGTTCATGTAAGTAAACAGGTAAATCTAATTTTTCGGCAAGTGCTAGGTGGCGTCTAAAAACACTACGCTGTACATCGCGAGGTGAAAAGTCACGGTTATAATCAAGGCCGCATTCACCAATTGCTATGACTTGCTTATTGTTAGCAAGTGCAGTTAATTGTGCTTCTAATTCATTCGTCGCCGATTTAGCATCATGTGGGTGGACACCCGCCGTAGAATATTGAAGATGTTTTATCGCAAGTTCAAGTGATTGCTGACTACTCGCAATATCACAACCTATAATAAGCATATTTGTAACACCGGCTTCGCTTGCACGGCTAATTACATCATAATGCTGGTCATCAAATTGATGATTAGTTAAGTTAACTCCAGCATCAATTAACGTATATGACATTACTTAGTACGTTTAACGCGAATAGAGCGGTTTTTACCGTCTTGTTTCAGTAAAAAGGAGTTGAATGCACCACGGCTGATTACAATTGTATCGTTTTCTTTTAAACGCATGCTGTCAGAGCCAATTTGACGCCATTGTTGGCCGTTATCTAGCGAAATAATTAACTCGCCATAAGCTGCTTCTTTCACTGAAGTAACCATAGCTTTAATTTCAGTCTCTTTTTCTACCTGTGATTCTTTGTGCTCTAAGCCAAAATTGTCAGCTTTTGCCTTTGCTTGAATTGGTGCAGCAGCTACGACTTGAGGTACATTGTTAGCCGTTGGTGGAGTGAGCGTTTTTGTTATTGTTGGCTTTGTTAGTGATTTACCAGCAATTGTATTGTCATAGCAAAGTAATCGGTTAAAGTCATTTTCAATAAAGCTACATGCTTGCAGGGCCTGAGTATTAAATTCAGTTTGCGCAGCAAAAGTTGGCGCACTTAATAAAACCAATAGTGAGAGTAGTTGTTTTTTCATTTTATTCCTCAGATTCTTTTTGTGGTTTGGCGGTATAAAATTTTGCTAAAATTAAACCTAGTTCAAACAAAAGAAGCATCGGAAATGCTAATAATGTTTGTGATAAAACATCAGGCGGTGTTAAAAACATTGCCACTACAAATACACCCACCACGATATAAGGGCGCTTTTCTTTTAAGCTTTTTGTTGTTGTTGCGCCACTCCAGCATAGCAGCATAATAGCTACTGGAATTTCGAAAGCGACACCGAATGCAAAAAATAGTTTTAATACGAATCCTAAATAGCTAGCGATATCGGGTGCTAGAGTCATCATTTCGGGACCTGTACTTGTAAAAAAACCTAATATAATTGGTAGTACTGCAAAGTAGCAAAAAGCGATACCCCCATAAAACAAGACAACGCTTGAGATTAGTATAGGTATTAGCATTTTTTTTTCATTTTGGTACAAGCCAGGAGCTATAAACCCCCAAATTTGATGAAGTATCCATGGAGTAGATAATAAAGCCGCAACAAAAAAAGTAAGCATCATAGGGACTATAAAAGGGTCACTCACATTTATAGCTATCATGGTCGCGCCATTAGGTAAATGAACCACTAATGGTGCCGCTATAAGTTCGTAAATATTATCTTTAAAATAAAACAGCGCGATAAAAAATAATAAAATGCTCAATAGCGCTTTTATCAGTCGATCACGTAACTCAATTAAATGAGATACAAACCCCGATTTTACTTCCTCAACCATTATTTTTTATACCATGTAGTAAGTTGACCACAAAGTGAGAGATAAATTTCACTTTTTTTCATCAAGTTGTTGGCTATTTGATGTATCAGGTTGTGTTTTTTTGTAGCTGTGAGTAACTGACTCAGCCGCTTTTTGTAGCTCCGTTAATGAACTTTGTAGCTCAGGGCTTAAGTCTTTTAGTTCTTGTTGTTCTGCTTTTTTAAGGTTTTCGTGAAGTTCATGAATACGCAGTTCTTCACTTACTTCGGCTTTTACTGAGTTGGCAAGTGATTTAGCGGTTTTAACCCATTTACTCACTGTTCTAATAGCAACAGGTAAGCGCTCAGGGCCGAGCACCACTAAGCCAACAATAAAAACAACAACAAGTTCCCACATTCCCATACTAATTAAACCTTATTGCTATCTTTGTTTTTTTCAGTATTGGTTGAGTCGTCAACGGTGCTTTTTTCTGATTGTTGAATTTGCTCTGATTTTTCTTGCTCACTCGCTGTGTCGTCCGACATTGCTTTTTTGAAGCCTTTAACAGCGCCTCCAATATCACCTCCCATACCGCGTAGTTTTTTTGTGCCGAAAAGTAAAACTATGATCGCTAAAACAATTAATAATTGCCAAATACTAATACCACCAAAACCCATGGTTTTCTCCAATATATAAAACGGTTAAATGTATATTTTAAATACTAATTATACGCCCAATAGCGCAAATAGCACTCAGTTTATGCGTTGCGCCATGCTGCAATAAAGCTAATAGCGGATAAGGCTATTGCAATGCTTGCAGCTACTAAATCGTGCTGTAAATAACAAAGTGTTGCCATAATCATTGTAGCACTACCAAATAAACTCAATATTAAAGGTTTATGAGATACCTTTTGTTCTTGAGGTTGATGAGCGTGTGGTGCACGCTTTAAATTTTGGTAAATTAGATCAGGTAGTTCAGGCATTTTTTCAGCCCAAAATGGCAAGTTAGCATACATTTGCTTCAGTACTGATAGCGGTCCAACTTGCTGCTTCACCCAATCTTCTAAAAAGGGTTTGGCTGTTTTCCATAAGTCGAGTTGCGGGTAAAGCTGACGCCCTAATCCTTCAACGTATAATAAGGTTTTTTGTAGCAATACTAATTGCGGTTGTACCTGCATGTTAAAACGACGTGCAGTATTAAATAGATTTACGAGCACGTGACCAAATGAAATTTCAGCCAAAGGTTTATTAAATATAGGCTCGCAAACTGTGCGAATCGCAAATTCAAATTCTTCAATGCTAGTATCTGGTGGTACCCAACCTGAATCAACGTGTAGCTGTGCAACTTGGCGATAATCACGATTAAAAAAGGCGATAAAGTTTTCAGCTAAATAGCGTTTATCTTCTTTGCTTAACGTACCAACTATACCGCAATCAATACCGATATACATTGGATTTTCAGGATGCTCGCGAGAGACGAATATATTACCAGGGTGCATGTCGGCATGAAAAAAGCTGTCTCTAAACACCTGCGTAAAAAACACTTCTACGCCGCGCTCAGCAAGTAATTTCATATTAGTGTTTTGCGCCAGCAATGCATCCGTATCAGACACTGGTATACCGTAAATACGCTCCATTACCAGCACATTGCTACGGCTGTAATCACTGTAAACTGCAGGTATATATAATGAATCAGAGCCTTCAAAATTGCGTTTTAGTTGAATGCCATTGGCACCTTCTCGCATTAAATCGAGCTCGTCTAGGAGTGTTTTTTTGTATTCTTTAACCACTTCAACGGGGCGTAGACGTTTTGATTCGTTATGGACTTTTGCAAGTACCTTAGCGAGCTTTTCCATTAACGCTAAGTCGGCATTAATTTGCTCGTAAATATTGGGTCTAATAACCTTAATTACTACATCTTGCTCAATGCTTTGCTCATCAATAAGCTTTGCTGTATGTACTTGCGCTATAGATGCTGAGGCCAGTGGAATTTGTGAAAACTCACTAAATAACTCACTTATGTCGTTAATTTCTAGCGCTTTTTCTATAATTTTTTGTGCAAGTGCGCCTTCAAATGGCTGAACTTGATCTTGTAAAAACGCAAGCTCTAAAGCGATATCATGAGGGAGTAAGTCACGACGAGTTGAGAGCATTTGGCCAAATTTAATCCAAACAGGACCAAGCTCTTGTAGTGCCAAACGTAAGCGTAGCCCTGCAGGTTTTTCTTTGTGCTGATTACGCAGCCAAAACAAACTGCCACGAGCTACTTTACCAAACCAAGGGATCTTATGTTTTGGAATTAGCTCGTCTAACCCATAGCTAAGTAATGTTTTGGTGATGTTATACAAACGTGCAGTCGACACAAAAAATCCTTAGCGGGTGTTTGAAGGTGAAAAAGAGTTTAACAAGGTATTTATACGCAGCTCAACAGCAGCGACTTGGCCTTTGAGTTCTCTATTTTTTTGTTTAAATTGCTCAAGTTCTAATGGGTGAATAGTAATTGCGAGCTCATCTTGGCATAAACTTGTAAGCATTGTACTTATTTTAGTGTTGGTTTTGCTGCTCTTTTGTTTTAGTTTTTTTAAGTGCAGATATAACTGCTGAGCGGGGGTATCGCCAATGTATCTAGAGAGCTGTTCAGGCCAATCAATATCAATGCCTGAAAACGCATTGCTATAAGTTTGCGCAATATTTAAATCGCCTTGTAAGTCGAGCTTATCTTGGCGAATTAACTGGGTAAGCATAGCTGGGTTTTTAAGCGCTAAAAGCGTGTCTATGTCTGCGCTGATCATACAATCTGCGTTTTCATTATTTTGAGCACTGTATAAGTGTAATTGCTCAGCGCTATAAACAAGTTGGATGCTTTGTTGCCAATCTCTTACTTCAACCACTAAGCGCTGATGTTTAACGGCGCTTAGCTTTTGAGATAATTGTGGGTCAAGGCTAAGTGCTTGATTTAGTACACGCTCAATAAGCGAAAGTACAAAATTAGGTAACATAAAAAATTCAGATGGCATTGCATCATTATTATTTTTTGTTGTTTTCTCAAGCGCCATAACTACTAGCCTTAATATTTAAAACCACGGTGCAGCGCAACAATACCGCCAGTGAGGTTTTGATATGTTGTTTGCTCAAAGCCTGCATCTTCCATCATCGCTTTTAGCGTGTCTTGATCTGGATGCATACGAATAGATTCAGCTAAATACTTATACGATTCACTGTCGTTAGCAACTAGCTTACCCATTGTTGGCAATAAGTTAAATGAGTAAAAATCGTAAGCTTTACTAAGTACGTCATGCTCTGGTTTTGAAAACTCTAAAACAAGTAAACGACCACCTGGCTTTAAAATACGGTACATAGAGCGTAATGCTTTGTCTTTATCAGTAACGTTACGTAAGCCAAAGGCAATAGTGATCACATCAAAGCTATTATCTGGGAATGGCAGCATTTCTGCATTCATTTGCACGTAGTCGATATTGCCTACTAAGCCAAGATTATGTAGTTTTTCACGACCAACTTTAAGCATAGATGAGTTTATATCACCTAAAACAACTTGACCCGTTTCGCCCACTAATTGACTAAACTTTGCCGTTAAGTCGCCAGTGCCACCGGCTAAATCAAGTACATGATGGCCTTTACGAACACCTGAGCTTGCAATAGTTTGACGTTTCCATAAACGATGTACACCAAAAGACATTAAATCATTCATTACATCGTATTTTGCAGCTACTGAGTGAAATACATCAGCAACCATAGAAGCTTTATCGTTCTCGGCTACTGTTTTATAACCAAAATGCGTGGTCTTTTGTTCGGTTTCGTTCATGATTAATCTCTATCGTGACAATAGAGGTTAGTGTACTTTATTGTACACAGTAGGTGCAATTTGAATATGATTTATCAGGTAATTTATTGCCCTGCAGTGTAACTACTTTGACCTAATGAACGTGCTTTAAAAGCCGCATGAGATGCTTTTTTTGCTAACTGATTAAAATCATCTTCTTGTTGATGCTGAGCAATTCCTAGTGATAAGCCAATACTTGGTAGCTTGATACCTGTTTTTGAACTAACAAAGCGTAGCTTTTCGACCCCATTTCGTACTTTTTCGGCAATAACATTAGCTGTATCTGGGTCTATGTCGGCGAGGAGAACAGTAAATTGATCTTTTGCTGTGCGACCAGGTAAGCCACTTTGAAAAACATATTTTTGCACTTGCTTAGCGACTTTACTCAAAATGACTTCACCAATAATATCACCATAATTTTTAGTAAAGTGATCAAGGTTGTCTATTTGAATCGCTATTGCGCAAATAGATTTTTGTTGATTAGTCCACACTTGGGTTTGTTGCGTTAAATAATGGCGCTTATAAAGCCCTGTTTGGCTATCAATAATATGCTGTTTACGAAGTTGAGTTAGCTGCTTTTGTGTTTTTTCGTGTAGTTGTTTGGCTTTGCTTAGTTCTTGCTTAAATTGCTTATGTTGGTTGAGTAATTCGGCGGTTTGATTATGAAGAACTTCAAGCGCTTGACGGCTTTGTTCTATGTTGTTCTCATCTAGGGAATGTACGCATTCGCTCACTTGACCCGCAAAGCGAATTATTTGCTTTTCAGTAGCTTGAGAATTTTGAGAAAGTGAGTTTATAACACCATCAACATTTTGAATCATGTTGACTTGCGCTTTGTGGCCAGTATTTAAAAACTCAGAATGTAGTTGTTCAATTAAAACGCTATCTATATTGTCTTCAACAGCGATAGCACGGTCTAAAGCTTTGTTTAGCTTGAGATTAGTTTGACTGGTATAAGCATAAATAACTTGATAATTCAGCGGCGTAGGTGGGAGCGTATAGCGCTCTAAAAAAACACACACTTTGGTCATTTTTTCTTGTGCAATAGCCATGGAATCATGGAACATCATTTTAAATACCAACTAAGTACGCATAAGTGCAAATTTTAAAATATCTCATTCCATGAGGCGGTTATGCGTCCGAGCTTTTTATTATTTTTTTATACAGTAATCATTATCCGAGCTATTTAAAAGCAAAAACGATAGTTAGGGAACTTAAATTTTGCTTTAGCAGCTTAATCGCTGTTTTTCTCATCAATTAGGCTGGTTTTTACTTCATTTAATGTATGTAACGTATTAATACACTTGGTATAAGTAGGGATTATTACTATGAGGTTGGTCTCATTTACTTGCTATTTATTTACCCTACGATAGCTTTATGAAATTAATAACACTGCTAAGTTACATTATAATGAATCATTTTTTAATTAAGCCCCTTCGCCAATCTTTATTTGGTATCACGGTTTTGTGCTCATTAAGTGCATGCCAAATGACCATGCAAAATTCAGATCAACAATTTACTCAAGTAGCGCAAAGTATTGTTGATTATAGAGAAAGCATTAACCCTTACGATAGTGTAGGTGGTGTTGAAGGTTATTTATTACCAAATTTATCCTCTGAATTTTTAGCGCAAGAATATAAAAATAAAACGCGATTACTTGCTGAATTAGACACTATTAATATTGAAAAGCTAAGCGATGAAAATCAAATTAACTTCGATATTATTCGAGCTCAAGTACAAAACAGTGTCGATGAATATGTATTTAATGCGCACTATATGCCGCTCACCTCTGAATATGGGTTTCATTCTGGTTTATCGTACATAATAAATAGCTCTAAATATAAAAACCCGGAAGATTACCAAGTGTATCTTGCACGATTGGCGCAAGTTCCACGCTTTTTTGAGCAAAACATGTATTGGATGAAAAAAGGGCTTGAGACAGGGCTTACTCAACCTAGAGCTGTATTAGAAGGTTATGAAGATTCAATTAATGCTTACATTGTTGACGATGTAACTACGTCTGAATTTTATAAACCATTTTTAACTAACGCAGCTGGTTTAAGTGAAAGTGAATTTAAAGCACTACAACAAAAAGCTAAAAATATTATAAAAGAAGAGGTTATAAAATCTTATAAGGATTATTTAGCGTTTTTTACGCAGCAATATCGACCTGGTGCACGTACAAGTATTGGTATATCAGATACACCTAATGGCGAAGCGTTTTATAAAAATAGAGCTAAGTACTACACCACTACCGATATGACACCTAAAGAGATTCACGAACTTGGCTTAAAAGAAGTTGAGCGAATTCGTAGTGAAATGGAAAACGTAATAGTAGAGGTAGGTTTTAAAGGCACGTTTGCCGAATTTATCCACTTTTTACGCACTGATCCACAATTTTACGCCACAACACCAGAGCAACTTTTAAAAGAAGCATCTTATATTGCTAAAAAAATGGATGCACAACTGCCTAAATTATTTCATACCTTACCGCGCAAACCTTATGGTGTAGCACCTGTACCGGCTAGTATTGCACCTAAATACACAACCGGTCGATATTCAGGCTCTAATCGAGATGATGAAGCAGGGTATTATTGGGTAAATACTTACGCTTTAGATAAGCGCCCTTTGTATGTTTTAGAAGCATTAACGCTGCACGAAGCCGTGCCTGGCCATCATTTACAAATATCACTTAATGCAGAGCTTGAAAATCTGCCGAGCTATCGCCGTGATGCTTACCTCTCGGCATTTGGCGAAGGTTGGGGGCTTTACTCTGAATATTTAGGTTTAGAAGCCGGCTTTTATCAAGACCCATATAGCCGTTTTGGTCGTTTAACGTATGAAATGTGGCGAGCAGCGCGTTTAGTTGTTGATACAGGTATGCATATGTATGGCTGGAGTCGCGAGCGTGCCATGAACTTTATGAGCGAAAATACAGCGCTTTCGTTGCATAACGTTAAAACCGAAACCGATCGTTATATTACATGGCCTGCACAGGCGCTTTCGTACAAAATAGGTGAGCTTACTATTAAGCGTTTACGCATTGAAGCAGAGCAAGCGCTAGGAAAAAGCTTTGATATTCGTGAATTTCATCATCAAATATTACGCCATGGTTCAGTGCCTTTATCGGTACTTGAAACGCAAGTGCGTTTATATATAAAAGCAGAGTTAGCTAAACAACAGAATTAGATATAAGGCAGTTAAAGCCTTGAACAAATAAAAGTGTTATGTCATTTTGGTGGTATAGCACTTTTTTATTTTAAAAACAGTCATCAAGGGGCCTTGGGTGAGTAATTTTATAATGTTTAGTATTGATGTATTTGCAAGTATGTTTATTGTTGTTTTAGGGTTATTGGTTTTAATCGTTGTCGTTTTTTATATTCGAGATGTAACACAAACCAAGCATGCTATTAGACGTAATTACCCTGTTATTGGTCGCTTTCGATATTTTTTTGAACGCCAAGGTGAGTTTTTTAGACAGTACTTTTTTGCTCAAGATAGAGAAGAAATGCCGTTTAACCGCGCAGAGCGTAGTTGGGTTTATCGTGCAGCAAAAGATGTTGACCGTACGGCTGCATTTGGCTCCACGCAAAGCTTAGAAGTAACAGGTACGGTTATGTTTATGAACTGTGCATTTCCTACTTTAGACGAAGAAGCGCTCGACCCGAGTAATGTTACTTTGGGTCCATACTGTAAAACACCTTACACGACCAACTCGTTATTCAATGTGTCTGGTATGAGTTTTGGTGCGCTTTCAAAGCCAGCTGTACGAGCCTTATCAAAAGGGGCAAAACTAGCGGGTTGTTGGATGAACACCGGTGAAGGGGGGTTAAGTCCTTATCATTTAGAAGGTGGTGCCGATTTAGTGTTTCAGATTGGTACAGCTAAATATGGTGCACGAGACGAGCATGGAAATTTAAGTACCAAAAAGCTAAAAGAAATAGCGGCTCACGAACAAGTAAAAATGTTTGAACTTAAAATGAGCCAAGGTGCAAAACCAGGTAAAGGCGGTATGTTACCAGGACGCAAAGTTAACGCCGAAATAGCTAAAATTAGGGGCATACCAGAAGGGCAAGATTCTATTAGCCCCAATGGTCATCCTGAAATTAAAAACCCAGCCGATATTCTGGATATGATTGCCACTGTGCGTAACGCGACAGGTAAACCTACAGGGTTTAAAGCCGTTATTGGTGCTTACGGATGGTTAGAAACGTTGTTCGCTGAAATAAACCACCGTGGTATAGAGTCCGCGCCTGACTTTATTACCATAGATAGTGCTGATGGTGGTACGGGCGCAGCACCACAACCGCTTATGGATTCAGTGGGTTTACCACTGCGCGAAAGTTTACCGCTTGTAGTTAATATGCTTGAAAAACATGGACTGCGAGATCGTATTAAAATAATCGCGTCTGGTAAATTAATCGTTCCTTCAAAGGTTGCTTGGGCGTTAGCGTTGGGCGCTGATTTTGTTGTATCGGCTCGAGGGCATATGTTTGCACTGGGCTGTATTCAGGCAATGCAATGTAATAAAGATACCTGTCCGACTGGGATCACTACGCATAACGAGCGTTTGCAACGCGGCTTAAATGTAGCTGATAAAGCGCAACGAGTAGCTAACTATAATAAATACATTCATTACGGAGCTGGGCTAATAGCCCATTCTTGTGGTGTGACTAGTGCACGCGAATTAAAACGTGAACATGTACGTATAGTGCAAGAAAGTGGTTTATCAGAACCGCTCGATAAAATTTACGAAAACTATAAGTAAGTTTTTAACTAACTAAAAAAGGCGCTAATAGCTGTCTCTTGATCACAAGTCTGACTCAAGAGATTTTGCTAAATCGTAGCCTTCCAGGATGGCTTGTAACTTAAGCCATCCTTGCCATAACACTTTCACAGATGCACGCCCTGTGCGCTTGGTATCTTTCCAGCCTCCTAACTTTGCCAGTTCCTGATACGCCCATGACATATTTGGAGCAGTTTCAGGCAATGGTGTTTTTATTCTCTTTAACCACAATAACTTCCATGCTTTGGGAGATAACAGTTGTTCACAACTTGGAGAATCAGGCTGCTCATTGGTGAACTTTAGTTGCAATATTCGCGTCGCAATAAAGCCATTAATCGTCACCAATCTTTCCATGTTATCTTGGCTTTGAAGGCGTAAACTTTCGATATCCGTACCATCACTTTTCCAGACTTTATGGTATTCCTCTACAAGCCAACGGTGCTCATAGTAGGTGATGATAGCTAAAGCGTCTTCTTTGCTGGTGACTGGTTCACTGGTTAATAGGTGCCAGCTTAAGCCGTTCTCAGCGTTTCCTCGCTCTGCACAGCCGACATAGTAAACTGGGAGGGAGTGTCCTTTCTTATTGTAAGGCGCTTTGAGTGTCACTGGCGCATAGGTGATATCCAGTGTTGCGCTTCGGGCTTTTCTTCCTCCTTTTTGTGCAATGTGGATGTGTTTGGTGCCTGCACTCATCAGCTCGCTTGCAAACGCATAGAGCTTATCCTCACCTTCTTCAATATGACGACTTTGCATCGAGCGTACGACGAATCGTTGCTGCTCGCTCAGTTTATACTGCAAGTATTCGTAGATGTCCGCTTCGCGGTCACACACCGATATCACGTTCGCCATTTGTCCTTGCAGCCGCTCTGCCATCGCTCGTGACGCTGACTCCCACTTGTAACTTTCTTTTTCTTCGTAAGAAGTCGTCGCGTGTTTTTCTCTTTTTCCAATCGTGTTGATATCACGACTCCAGCGAGACTGTTCAATTAATCCCACAACTTGCTTTGTGTCTGGCGCAAACAGTAATACGCTATGAGCTAACAAGCCTCGTTGTTTTGCTCCTCGTCCGACATGACCCAAATCATCTCGAATGGAGGAATGTTTATAAATTAGTGTGGTCGTGTCTTCTAATGCGAGTAATAAGTTATGACTTTTTGCTTGTTCAACCGTGGCTTTAAAGCCTGACTCTGCTATAGCCGTTGCGTCAATATTCTCGTTGCGAATAAAGCGGTAGGCACCTTCCATATCGGCGGGGGATTGAGTGATGTTCACAAGTGGTTTTCCTGGTTCATTTGCAAGCGTTGATGCTAACTTTACCAGACGCGCTGTTCTTCTTGGATCACCTAAGTCCGATTTACCGAATTGTTGTTTTGCCCAATGAGTATGTTCGTTAATCATAATGTGCCCTCAAACAAGATTTGAAGATCTGATCATGACATTGAGATTTAGTTCAAAAAAATCCCCGCTAATTTCTTAGCAGGGATTTGTGTATAAGAGACAGC
>NZ_WTKV01000026.1:0-66855 GCF_011378705.1 Pseudoalteromonas sp. SA25
CTGTTGGTCACTCAGTTTTCAATTGAGACTCTAATTTGTTTGCCTCGCTACCTAAGTAGGTTGGCTGTTAGAACTCAATCTGTACGAGTGCCCACACAGATGATTGCTTTATATTGTTAAAGAACGTTTTGAGTCGCTTTAGCGTCTCAAGGGATGCGAATAATACACCCTTTATTTTTCGAGTCAACACTTAGTTTTAAACTTTCTTTCGACAATTTAAAACCGAAGTTTTATTTAACTCTCTGAGTAGTTCGCTCTTCGCTATGCGTTGGCGTTTCCTGTCTCAGTGGGGTCGCATTATAGGGAGCGGCGGATTTTACGCAAGCGTTATTTGCATAAAATAGTAATTAAAATTAAGCCCCAAGCAAGCACACATGATAAGCACAAGTTACCCACAAAACCCTGTTGATAACTCTGTTTTTGAACTTTAAAACTAAACACTTTTATCCTGATGTGATAAGTTGCGGTCACTTTTTTTAACTCATGTATTTAGGCAGTATCCATGACAGACATAATAAACAGTATAAGTGCCCTTCTATGGGGCCAAGTTCTCGTCTACTTATTAATAGCAGCAGGCCTCTTTTTTACTTTTCGACTAGGCTTTATTCAGTTTGTGCAATTTCCACATATGTTCAAAGTTATGTTTGGCTCTCGTAAATGTGCCGATAATGAAATTTCATCCTTTCAGGCTTTTTGTACTTCGTTAGCTGCACGTGTTGGTACAGGTAATATGGCTGGTGTTGCTGTTGCCTTATACCTAGGTGGGCCAGGTGCTATTTTTTGGATGTGGCTTATTGCATTAATAGGTATGGCTACAAGCTTTGCTGAAAGTACTTTGGCTCAGGCTTATAAAACAAAAGATGCTGATGGCAATTTTAGAGGTGGCCCTGCTTATTATATGCAAAACGGCTTAGGTAAACGCTGGATGGGGACTTTATTCTCGTTATGCTTAATTTTAGCCTTTGGTTTGGTATTTAACGCCGTACAGTCAAACTCTATTGCTGCAGCATTTGAAGTAGCGTTTGATGTACCTAAGTATATAGTAGGCATTTGCTTGGTTATTGGCTCTGGTATTATTATTTTTGGTGGTTTGAAAACGATTTCTCGTTTTGCTGAAATGGTTGTCCCATTTATGGCATTAGCTTACTTGTTAGTGGCTCTTTATGTATGCGCTATTAACTTTACTGCATTACCTGATGTAATTGTACTTATAATAAAAAGTGCTTTTGGTATTGAACAAGCTGGTGCAGGTGCAATTGGTTATGGTGTTACACAAGCTATGATCCAAGGTATAAAGCGTGGCTTATTCTCAAACGAAGCTGGTATGGGTAGTGCAGCTAATGCCGCAGCCACTGCGACACCTTACCCTCCTCATCCAGCATCACAAGGTTATGTGCAAATGCTAGGTGTATTTATTGATACTATTGTTATTTGTACAGCGACTGCTTCTCTTATTTTACTATCGCAGCAATTAGTACCTGAATCTGGTGTTATGGGGATTGAACTTACACAAGCAGCATTACAAGAACATGTCGGCGACTGGGGTACTTACTTTATTGCCATTGCTATATTGTTTTTTGCTTTTACTTCTATTGTGGCTAATTACTCTTACGCTGAAACAAATTTAATGTTTTTAGAGCACAACTCTAATAAAGGTATGTTTACCTTTAGACTTGTTGTTTTAGGTATGGTGATGTTTGGTGCTGTTGGTGAGCTTGGTTTAATTTGGACGCTGGCAGATATATCAATGGGTTTAATGGCCATTGTAAACGTTATAGCGCTATTTATGCTTTCAGGTGTTGTTGTATGGCTCTCTAAAGATTACAACGAACAACGCAAAAAGGGCTTAATACCCACCTTTGACAAAAGTAAGCATCCTAAACTTGCTAAAGAGGTCGATCCCGAGGCCTGGAAATAAACAATAAACAGCGAGCTACGGCTCGCTTTTTTAGTTCTAAAAATAAAAAGTCCTGACACATAACACTCGATCATTTATAAGTAAAAGCTGTTACGGACGATAAGAACTGTATAGACATTATCTGATTATCAGCCTAGATAAGACAACCTACAAAAACAGATGTTTAATGCCCATAGCTCTGCATTATGTATAAGCACTTTATTGTTTACCTATTTGAAGTTCTCACCATAACTCTAGACTTACTCTTACCCGCGATTTTTAACTTCCAATGAGCATGTGTTAGCAACCAATTCGACAACTATACCAACCTGCATAAATCTCTGAGCAATTTAACGAATTAAATTGCACTATAACGTCGTTAAAAATTTTTATTTAGAACACTAGATACAAAAATTTTTGCCTAAATCTAGCGTAATTTCCTTAACCTTAAATAGACCCCATATATAAGCAGATTGGTATTACTTTATGCTACCAGCACATAGGTGTTTGAACTTTGCTTTCAAGGTTATTTGCTCTCGAGGTGTAGATTGCTTTACTGTTTTGAATTTTTTAAAGCTAATGGCCTACTTTACTGGTTGTTATCATAAGTCTATGACGCTTAGTTCAGTTCAAAGTGTATTCATTAGCATAAAGTACTGTGTGTCGCTAAGGATTGCATGGCTGGTTTATTTGAGGCGCTATAGGATTGGGTTTGGAAATATTAAATTATGCTTACTCATATATATCTTTAATACGATAGATATACAAACTCTTAATGAACTATCACACAACGCTATTATTGGGTAGACCATGCATAAAATAGTGCATATCAAGATAATATAAATCATAGAAAACATAAAAATGATAAATCAGGATTTTTACTGGATATTTTATAGATATTAGAAGATTTATTAGATATTTTTTAAGCAGAGCGCTTAATAGATAGATGGTGCCCGAGGCCGGACTTGAACCGGCACGACTTGTTAGTCGAGGGATTTTAAATCCCTTGTGTCTACCAATTCCACCACTCGGGCATCGAGTTTGCTAATTAAAGCGTGTGGAGTAAATTATATGGAGGCGGAACCCGGAGTCGAACCGAGGTAAACGGATTTGCAATCCGGTGCATGGCCACTCTGCCATTCCGCCTAAATGTATCCAAATAATTTGGAGCGGTACACGAGGCTCGAACTCGTGACCTCGACCTTGGCAAGGTCGCGCTCTACCAACTGAGCTAGTACCGCAAAATACTGTTTTATCAACTTCAAATCATCTTGGTAAAATAATTTAAAGTGGTGCCCGAGGCCGGACTTGAACCGGCACGACTTGTTAGTCGAGGGATTTTAAATCCCTTGTGTCTACCAATTCCACCACTCGGGCATCGAGTTTGCTAATTAAAGCGTGTGGAGTAAATTATATGGAGGCGGAACCCGGAGTCGAACCGAGGTAAACGGATTTGCAATCCGGTGCATGGCCACTCTGCCATTCCGCCCCAATACTGGAGTAATAACCTTGAGATAAACTTGGAGCGGTACACGAGGCTCGAACTCGTGACCTCGACCTTGGCAAGGTCGCGCTCTACCAACTGAGCTAGTACCGCATCATATTAATTCTAAATTAACCATTTTATAAATTACACTTGGTAATGTAATTAAACCACAAAGTGGTGCCCGAGGCCGGACTTGAACCGGCACGACTTGTTAGTCGAGGGATTTTAAATCCCTTGTGTCTACCAATTCCACCACTCGGGCATCGAGTTTGCTAATTAAAGCGTGTGGAGTGTTGAAATGGAGGCGGAACCCGGAGTCGAACCGAGGTAAACGGATTTGCAATCCGGTGCATGGCCACTCTGCCATTCCGCCCCAATACTGGAGTAATAACCTTGAGATAAACTTGGAGCGGTACACGAGGCTCGAACTCGTGACCTCGACCTTGGCAAGGTCGCGCTCTACCAACTGAGCTAGTACCGCATTTTATTTATCAGTTATTTGAATCAACACATGATGATTTATGTGAACATTCAGGTAACTGATTAATTACCGTTTTGTTTATCTCGGGGGCTATGCCCTCTCAACACGGACGCATTCTACAGAGATTATTAAACGCGTCAATACAAAAAATGCTAGTTTTGAACTGTTTGCTTGTTTTTTATCTAAAACGGTGCGTTATTATACATTTAGAGTTAATTTTTAGTCAATTCACCCCATGCTGCACGTAAATATTGCATCATAGAACTCAAGGTTAAAAAGGTCGCAATGTACAGTAGTCCAAAACTTAAATAGCTCATCCACGTATCATATTGCCAAATCAAACCGATAATGGCTAACATTTGTGCAGCCGTCTTTATTTTACCCATATTTGATACAGCTACATTACCACGCTTACCCTGCTCTGCCATCCATTCACGAAGTGCAGATATAATAATTTCACGGCTTATTATAATAAGAGCAGGTATTGTCATATACATTGACTGGTACTGATCAGATAACGCTACAAGTGCAGCACATACCATTACTTTGTCAGCAACAGGATCTAAAAAAGCACCAAAAGGAGTTGATTGCTCAAGCTTTCTTGCCAAATAACCGTCTAATATATCGGTGATCGATGCAAGCCAAAAAATAAAGGCGGCAGCAAAAAAAGCCCAGCTATAAGGCAAATAAAATATCACCAAAAAAACGGGGATAAGAAAAAGTCTAAATGTTGTGAGTGTGTTTGGAATATTCCACATAACTACTTGGATATGTCTTTTTTGCTATATTCGCATGTAGGGCTAGCCCTTGTCATGCAAATGGTTAAATATCTTCTCAGCCATGTCAGGGCTGATCCCAGGAACTTTCTTTAACTGTTCTATATTAGCAGCTTTTACACCCTGCATGCCCCCTAAATATTTTAATAATGTTTGGCGACGCTTAGAACCTACTCCATTTATTTCTTCTAGTAGTGATTGTGTACGTTGTTTTTGTCGTTTATTACGATGCCCTGCAATAGCAAAACGGTGAGACTCATCACGTATATGCTGAATCAAATGAAGCGCAGGCGCATCTGAATCCATCGGAATGGTTTTGCGTCCACCGTCAATCAATAGTGTTTCAAGACCGGGTTTACGACTCGTTCCTTTTGCAACACCGACTAATAAAGGCATTTTAGTGTGCGGCCAATTAGAAAAGTACTGCTCAGCGCGTCCTAACTGCCCCTTACCGCCATCAATAAAGATAACGTCTGGAATTTTGTCTTCGTCTACTAACTTGTTATAGCGCTTATTAAGTGCAAATTCCATTGCAGCATAATCATCGCCACCTGTAATACCTGTTACGTTGTAGCGCCTATACTCTTTTGTATTTGGGCCTTGTGAGTCAAATACAACACAACTTGCAACGGTGTTCTCCCCCATGGTGTGGCTTATATCAAAACACTCCATTCGGGTAATATCATCAAGTCGCAGTGTTGCTTTTAATTGTGCATAACGTTTATTAATAGAGTCTTGGGTACTTTGCTTAACTGCAATACTGTTTAATGCATTTTTATTGGCCAGTTGTAAGTATTGAGCACGCTCACCACGGGTAACTACTTTAAGGGTTACTTTGCGCTCACTTATTTGTGTAAGCGCTTCGCCGAGTGCCCCGCTCTCTTCTATTTCAAACGGTAATATGATTTCTTTTGCGATACGCCCTGTTGCTCCTGGCGCTAAATAGTACTGTCCTAAAAATGAAGTCAATATTTCTTGCTCACTCGAATCTTTAGGTACTTTTGGAAAATAGGTTTTACTACCCAGTACTTTATGATCGCGGATCATTAATAAATGAATGCCGTTTAACCCGTTTAAATGCGCAAAACCGACAACATCCATTTCTGCAAAGTTACCAGAAATAGACTGTTGCTCCTGCATTTTACGAAGTAGCATTATTTGGTCGCGAACTTTTGCCGCCAATTCAAAGTTTAATTGCAGGCTGGCTGCTTCCATTTTTTTTATTAAATCAGCAATAACTTCGTGAGATTTACCCGTTAAAAATTTACGAACATAGTCAACTTGCTCACTGTAATCATCATCAGTTACTTTATTTACACATGGAGCTGAGCAACGTTTAAGTTGATATTGCAGACACGGGCGACTTCTTGCGCGGTAATAAGCATCTTCACATTGACGAACAGGAAATATTTTTTGCATTAAGCGCAAGCTTTCAGATACCGCTCCTGCGCTTGGGAAAGGCCCAAAGTACTCGCCTTTAATTTTACGACTGCCACGATGAAATGCTAAACGAGGGTGTTTATGGCTAGTGAGTAAAATATAGGGGTACGACTTATCGTCGCGTAATAATATGTTGTACCGAGGCTGATATTTTTTTATTAGATTATTTTCAAGCAGCAGCGCTTCGGTTTCAGTATTGGTGAGGGTGACTTCAATGTTACAAATATTACTCACTAAAACGCGTGTTTTGCTATCGGTAATGTTACTTCTAAAGTAACTGCTCACACGCTTTTTTAGATGCTTTGCTTTACCAACATAAATAACTTGGTTGTCACTATCAAGCATGCGGTATACGCCCGGCTCACTTGATAGCGTTTTGAGAAAATGTACGTGATCGAATTCAGACATAAATTATAGTTAGTACGAAACGTCTATATCAATCATTTTATGACGAATAGCTAAATGGGTAAGCTCAACATCACCACCTACATTTAACTTTTCAAACATACGGTAACGATAGCTATTTACTGTTTTAGAGCTTAAATTTAAGCGTTCAGCTATATTTTGTGCTTTTTCACCTTTGGTGATCATAAGCATAATTTGCAGCTCGCGCTCAGATAAACTCTGAAAAGGGTTTTCATCTGTGCGGCCTGTCACTTGTGCAAGCGCTATCTGCTGTGCAATTTCAGGTGCAATGTAACGCTGACCAGCATGAACACAACGAATGGCACGAACCATTTCGTCAGAGCCTGCACCTTTAGTTAAAAAGCCATGTGCACCAATTTGCATTACCTTGCTCGGAAACGGGTCTTCACAATTAACAGTAAGCACAATAATTTTTACATCTGGGCAGTAACGACAAATCTTTTTAGTCGCTTCTAATCCGCCCATGCCTGGCATATTCATATCCATTAATACTATGTTTGGCGCATGCTGACGACAAAACTGCACAGCCTCTTCGCCAGTTTTAGCTTCGCCAATTACTTTAAACCCTCGTACGTCATCAAGAATACGCTTGATTCCTGTTCGTACAAGTTCATGGTCATCAACTAAAAGTACATTAATCAATGGAACATCCTCACTTACCTAACAACATGCAATTTAATTAAATTAATTTGCCACAGTAACATACATAAAGCGAAACAATAATTAATATTATTGCCTCGCTCTAATAGTTTAAGATGACGATTTTTCGCTAAATCTGTCAACCCATAACGCAATGATACCATCACCCGTTACATTACACGCAGTACCAAAGCTATCTTGTGCTAAATAAAGTGCAATCATTAATGCAACAGCACCTTCATTAAACCCAAGCATGCTTGTTAATAAACCAAGCGCCGACATGACTGCACCACCTGGCGCACCCGGTGCTGCAATCATTACTACACCTAACATCATAATAAACGGTAGCATACCCATTAATGAAGGAACTTCCATGCTTGGCGATAAAAACATAACAGCCATTGCACAGGTTACTATAGTGATAGTTGAGCCAGATAAGTGAATAGTCGCGCAAAGTGGCACTGTAAAGTTAGCTACATCTTCTTTAACGTTATTTGCTTTACTTGATTGAAGCGATACTGGAATCGTTGCTGCACTTGACATAGTACCTAACGCTGTAAAGTAAGCTGGTAGCATATTTTTAACTAATTCGATTGGATTACGTTTTAACAATATACCTGTCGCTATATATAAAACGCTTAACCATAACCAATGCATAACAAGCGCTGCAATTAGTACTACACCAAATGTTTGCAACGTATCTACCACAGTGCCTGCCACCGTCATTTCGGCAAATACGCCAGCAATGTAAAATGGTAAAGCTGGAATAATTACTTTCGATAATAACCCGTCCACTACATCACGACCCTGATCAGACACCTTTTTAAGCGTATCAAGTTCTAGTTGGCTCATGCCTATACCAAATACAAAAGCAGTCACTAATGCGGTCATTACACCCATCAGAGGTGGAATTTCTAAATCAATAAAACTACCTATTTCAGTAGCAACTTCTGCTTCAAATGTTATGCCACCACTTAAAAAAGGGATAACAGCACTTACTAATAAAAATGCAAGCGTACCTGCAATAATGGTAGAGCTGTAAGCAAACCCGACTGTTTTACCAAGTAAGTGACCAGACCCTTTTGGTAGGCCAGCAATACCCGATGCAATAAAAAATAAAATGATAAGAGGGATGGTAAAGGAGATAATTTGACCAATCAGCTCTTTTACTGTAAATAAAAGTTCAACACCAGTTATAGGTACATATAGTCCGACTAAGATACCGGCCACAATACCGGCAATTAATTTTAAGATTAACTTCATTGTGATTGCTTAATTGAATTTAGATACGTGTTTTTATCATGTTTTAGACGCATTGTGTGATAAAACTATTCAAGTTACATTCATATGCACAAATAACGAACAAATACAGCTTGATCCAATGCTCTTTCGAACATTTTTTGACTAAACGAGTTTTTACTCTTTAAATTTCAAATTAAGCCCGCACCTATAATAACTAAAGCACCGTTAATAATTGATTTTTATTTCGGCTGGTTATAAGCCCAATAGATATATGTTATAGCCAAACTTTACTTTAGTTTTTTTAAACTCACAGTAAAGTGTGTTTATATAGTTAGTAGCAAAGGCTATTAACACGTTGATCAGATTGCATCCAAAGGAACATTATGTCTACTATTTTTGAAGATAACTCACTAAGCATCGGTAATACACCGCTGGTAAAACTTAACCGTGTTACAGGTGGGAATGTATACGCTAAAGTTGAATCTCGTAATCCAAGCTTTAGTATCAAATGCCGCATTGGTGCATCGATGATTTGGGAAGCTGAAAAGTCAGGTCAGCTTGTTGAAGGTAAAGAACTTATAGAACCAACATCGGGGAACACCGGTATTGCACTTGCATTTGTTGCAGCAGCACGTGGTTACAAGTTAACACTTACTATGCCAAACACCATGAGCCTAGAACGTCGCAAGCTATTAAAAGCATTAGGTGCAAATCTAGTACTTACCGACGGTGCTAAAGGTATGAATGGCGCAATTGAAAAAGCAAAAGAAATTCAAGCAACTGCACCTGATAAGTATATTTTATTACAACAATTCGAAAACCCTGCAAACCCAAAAATTCACTTTGAAACAACAGGCCCTGAAATTTACGATGCGCTTGACGGCAAAGTAGACTTTTTTGTAGCAGGTGTAGGTACTGGTGGTACTATTACAGGTGTTAGCCGCTACCTTAAAACAGAAAAAGGTTTGAACGTTAAGTCTATTGCTGTTGAGCCAACTAACTCTCCTGTTATTAGCCAAACGCTTGCCGGTGAAGAAATTAAACCTGGCCCTCATAAAATCCAAGGTATTGGTGCTGGTTTTATCCCTGGCAACTTAGATATGGACTTAATTGATGGTGCCGAGCTTGTATCTAACGAAGACGCAATTGCAATGGCGCATCAGTTAATGAAAAAAGAAGGTATTTTAGTCGGTATTTCGTCAGGTGCTGCGGTTGTTGCAGCTAAGCGAATTGCTGAAAAACCTGAAAACGCAGATAAAAATATTGTTGTTATCCTACCTAGTGCAACTGAGCGTTACTTATCAAGCCCAATGTTTGATGAAGAATTTAGTGAGCAAGAGTTAGTGCAATAAGTAATTTTAAGATTTTTGAAAGGATGCTTTAGGCATCCTTTTTTATTATTTATTATCCAATTTTCTATTTATTGCCCCCCATACCTTTACATCTTCCTAGATAAACCACACACTTTAAAAAAACTAATTAATAATAACTAATATGAAAAAAATCACGAGTTTATTAAGTTTGGTTATCTGTTTATTTTTATCAGCCTGTGGAGACGATACCAAAACACTTGGCGACACTCCTGGCGATACAGCAACCGCTTATTTTGATGCGCTTTATAACCAGCAAGACCTTCAAAAAGCCAGCACCATGGCAACACCCAATCTTACGCGCATCATGAAATCCTACGGCACTGCAAAACAGTTTTCCCGTAACTTAGTAAATATGCAATATGATGAAGTAACCATTGAAGTTGATATGACCAATATGAGCATCCGTGAACAATACGGTGATAACGCCAAAATAAACCTTATTTTTACCGGCTATTTAAATGGTGATAAAATTGACGAAATGCGCAGTGTAAAAATGCTTCGTAAAAAGGGCAAATGGTACATAGATAAAATAGTTGCCGACCCTTACGCTCGTTAAAATAAATGAATTAAACATAAAAAGGCCTTACATTTGTAAGGCCTTTTTCGCTTTAGTTAGTATTTAAAGTACTGCGCTACAGCTCACCTGGTTGAAAATTATCAACTGCAATGGCTTTCTTTCGTAACTTATTAGCGTGATGCATTGCATCAGCATCCGTTTGCTCTAATAACTTATTCTCAAGTGCATAATTTATAGCGCCTTCAATATCAAGCGTTGCAGGCACACTGCCCTTACGCTGCCATTGTTTTAGGTCTTTAAACTGCGCCTGCATATCATGCATAGCTAAAAATGCGCTTTCCATGACCCCTGTACCTGCATTTTCATCTACATAACATAAATGCGTTAAGCGGTTTCTAAATACACCCGGTTGAGTCATACGCTCACAAATACTTTGTGCAATTTCATCACTTGGTCTGTGGTAATGATTTCCAAGCGGGAAGACGATACGTTTAAGGGTAAAATTAACAACCGGGTTTGAAAAGTTTTTAAAGAAGCCATTAAACGCTTGGCCAATTTCAAATAATGAGTTCTCAATAGCATATTTTACAAATGGTAAATCAGCTTGTTGGCGCCCTTCGTCTTCATAACGTTTTAAAACAGTTGATGCTAAGTACAAATGACTTAATACATCACCCAAACGTGCCGATATCATTTCTTTTCGTTTAAGCTCACCGCCAAGCATTAACATAGCCACGTCTGTGCAAATAGCTAAGCCTCGGCTCATTCTGCTCAGTTGCTTATAATAAACAGCCGTTTCACCACCTACAGGCGCTTTAGCAAAATAACTACGTGTTAAGCCATGCACAAATGCCATACCTGCATTACTTGCTGCAAATATTATATGGTTCATTAATAAACCATCAAATTGTTCAAGTGCTGCGTCGGCATCTTCCATTGCAGCGGCTTCCATTTCTTTTAAAACAAATGGATGACAGCGTGTTGCACCTTGGCCAAATATCATTAAGTTACGCGTTAAAATATTCGCGCCTTCAACCGTAATTGATACTGGAATACCCATATAGCCATGCGCCAAATAGTTATTAGGCCCTACTTGAATTCCTTTACCTGAATGAATATCCATTGCATCATTCATTACCGTACGACCCATTTCAGTCATATGGTATTTAGCAATCGCTGTTACAACCGACGGGCTTAATTTTAAATCAATCGCACCTGCGGTCATTAATCTGCATGACTCAAGTGTGTAAGTTAAACCACCAATACGCGCAAGTGCCTCTTGCACGCCTTCAAATTGCCCTATAGATACACCAAACTGCTGGCGTACCATGGCATATGCCGATGTCATTTTTGAAGCTAAATGTCCAGTTGCTGCACTCAATGCTGGTAGTGATATACCACGCCCTGCACTTAAACACTCAACAAGCATTCTCCAGCCACGCCCTGCACACTCTTGACCGCCAATGATCCAGTCCAGTGGTATAAATACATCTTTACCGTAAGTGGTACCATTCATGAAGGCCATATTAAGCGGATAATGACGCTCACCCGTTTCGACACCCGGATGATCGGTTGGTATTAGTGCACATGTAATGCCTAGCTCTTTCTTATCACCTAATAAAGCATCAGGGTCATACATTTTAAATGCTAAGCCGAGTACAGTAGCCACAGGTGCAAGCGTAATGTAACGCTTTGACCAATTTAAACGCAGGCCCATTACTTGCTCGCCATTGTGCTCACCCATACACACCACGCCCGAATCAGGAATGCTGCCAGCATCAGAGCCCGCCTCTGGTCCCGTTAATGCAAAACAAGGAACATCTGTACCATTAGCTAAACTTGGCAGCCAACGATCTTGCTGCTCTTTAGTACCATAGTGAAGAAGTAACTCGCCCGGACCTAAGCTATTAGGCACCATAACAGTGACTGCGGCTGTTAAGCTTTTAGTCGAAATTTTTGACACTATCGTTGAATTAGCAATTGCCGAGAACTCACGACCGCCAAATTTTTCAGGAATGATCAGCGCAAAAAAACCTTCTGTTTTTAGGTAATCCCACACTTCTTTTGGTAAGTCTTTGTCTTTTTGTACAATTTGATAATCATCAAGCATCGCCAATAAGGTCTCTACTTGGTTAGCCATAAATGCGTTTTCTTTATCGCTAAGCTCTGGTTTAGGAAAACGGTGCAGTTTTTGCCAGTCTGGGTTACCACTAAATAACTCACCATCCCACCAAACATCACCTGCTTCCATCGCCTCTCGCTCTGTTTGCGATAATGGCGGAAGCACCTTTTTGAACATTTTAAACGTAGGACGACTAATCAAGTTTAGGCGAATATCTTTAACCGCAAAAATAACCACCACCACGACCAGCAATATTATAAATATTAACATGCGCACATTCCTTACACATTGAATGAAAATAGTAACTTAATTATGACCCATCTTAATTTAAATACAATCATTGCACGACGAGTCGTGAGCCTTAACGCATTCATTTTATTGTTTTAAACATCACTGCTATTATCAACGTTTTAATAACAATAAATTAAAGGAATAGCATGACCCCCTTTCGATTTAAACTAAGTATGAGCGCCTTAATGGTAGCAAGTACTCTTGCTTTAACAGCCTGCGATGCGCAAGTAACGATAGACACTACCAATTCAGCACACACTAAAAAAGCTGTAACAGCTAAAGATGCAAATACATTTATAACAAACACAGAAAAAGAACTAAGTGCACTTTATTTAGAATCGAGCCGTGCAGAATGGATTTACGCAAACTTTATTACTCATGATACGTCGGCTCTATCGGCTGAAGTTAACCGTAAAATGACCGAAACAGTCGTGCGTTTAGCAAATGAAGCTGCAAAATACGACGAACTAGAGCTTGATTACGATGTTCGCCGTAAGCTTGATAAACTAAAACTAGCACTTACACTTCCAGCCCCACAAGACGCTGATAAAACAGCGAAGCTTTCACAAATTGTCGCAGAGCTTGGCGGGCTATATGGTAAAGGTAAATACTGTAAAGAAGACGGCACCTGTTTAAGCCTTGGCGACATGACTTCAAAAATGGCCACCAGCCGAGATTACAACGAACTACTTGATTTATGGCAAGGCTGGCGTGAAATATCAAAACCCATGCGCCCACTTTACGAGCAACAAGTAGCACTTACCAACGAAGGTGCAAAGGAGCTTGGTTATGCCGATACGGGCGCTATGTGGCGCAGTAAATACGATATGCCTGCTGATGACTTCACCACTGAGCTTGACCGTATTTGGGGCCAAGTTAAACCACTGTATAACTCGCTACACTGTCATGTTCGCGCAAAGTTAGGTGAAAAGTACGGCACCGAAAAAGTACCTCAAGATCAGCCAATACCAGCGCACTTGCTTGGTAATATGTGGGCGCAAGCATGGGGTAATATTTACGATGTAGTTGCACCAGAAAACGCCGATCCGGGTTACGACGTAACCGAGTTATTAGCTCAAAATAATTACGACGAACTTAAAATGGTAAAAGGGGCTGAAAACTTTTTTACCTCAATGGGTTTTGACGCACTACCAGAGACATTTTACGAGCGTTCACTGTTTGTAAAACCAAAAGACAGAGATGTGCAGTGTCATGCATCAGCATGGAATATCGATAGCAAAGACGATTTACGCATTAAAATGTGTATTCAGCGCACAGGCGAAGAGTTTTCAGTTATTCACCATGAATTAGGTCATAACTTTTATCAACGCGCATATAATAAACAACCTTTATTTTATCAAGAAAGTGCAAACGATGGTTTTCATGAAGCCATTGGTGACACCATTGCCTTATCGGTTACACCGGGTTACTTAAAAGAAATCGGCTTACTTGAACAAGTACCTGATGAATCTAAAGATATTGGTTTATTAATGAAAATGGCACTTGATAAAGTCGCCTTTGTGCCGTTTAGCTTAATGGTTGATCAGTGGCGCTGGCAGGTATTTTCAGGGGAAGTAGCACCGGAAAATTACAATAAAGCATGGTGGGAACTACGTGAAAAATACCAAGGAGTGCAAGCTCCTATCGCACGTAGCGAAAATGATTTTGATCCGGGTGCTAAGTACCACGTCCCGGGTAACACGCCTTATACACGTTACTTTTTAGCGCATATTTTGCAATTTGAGTTTCATCGCAGCTTATGTGAAATTGCCGGTAACGATAAAGCCATTCATCGCTGCTCTATTTATAACTCAAAAGAAGCAGGGGATAAGCTAAACGCTATGCTTGAAATGGGTTCGTCTCGCCCTTGGCAAGAGGCGCTTGAAACTGTAACAGGTAAGCCGCAAATGGATGCAACAGCAATGCTCGATTACTTTGCACCATTACAAACATATTTAGATAAACAAAACGAAGGCCGCAACTGCGGCTGGTAAATAGCGCTGAACAAAAAGCCCGCTCAAATGAGCGGGCTTTTTATTCATATTCTAATTTTCTGTTAAATTAGAACTGTAAGCTTACATTTGCAAAGTAAGCATCATAATCAGAATCATCCCAGTTATTGCCGTAACCTGCTTTTAAACCAACATTGTTGTTGAAAAAGTGTTGGCCACCAAGAGTGTAGTCATCATTTTTATTAACTGTAACAAACACCGATGTTGCTTTGCTGAAATAGTAGTTAGATGCTAATTCCCAGTTACTTGAACCGCCATCAACATCTTCAAACTTACCTTCAACAGTCAAGTAGTTACCTTGCTGTAAATCAACAAAGTACTTAGCTGCTACTGCACGGTAATCAAACTCATCATCTGATGTTACTGTAAAGCCGATATAATCAGTGCTGTTTAACTGATGGTTATATGCTAAGTCAAACACAAACTGATTGTCAGCATCTTCTACATCAACAAACGTAGCTTTTAATACAAGGTTTGGATTAAAGAAGTAACCAGCTGAAAGTTCAATTACATCCGTGCTTGAGCCAAAATCACTATCGAGATTATTGTACTGTGCACCTAATACAAAATCTTCTACAAAATACTCACCGCCAATGCTAGTAACATCTCCAAGATCATTATCACTGTATGCACCATAAACATTTGTTTGCTTATTGATGTATTCAAATTGATCGTAAGGACCTAAAGTCGCTTTTGGAGAAAAATAATATGTTGAGTCAACAGTTATTGTGTCATCACCATCTACATCCACATATCCTACATGGCTGATTGATTGGTAAGTATCTGCGGCTATTGCAGTGGTTGCAGCACTTGATAATAAAATGCTCGAAATGATAACGGCTAATTTTTTCATTTTAAATTCCCTATAAATATTACTTTTTATGCCTCAGCTGTCTAGCCAAAGTCGGGGCGCATCCTAACGCCAAAAAAAAATGAACAAAAACTGAATAAAAGGTCAGATTAAACTCAGTGGAATTGTAATAATTTATACGTAAATGTAAATACAAAGTATCCATTAAATCTACAAGACAATATCATGTCATCATTTAAATTTAAAAAGTAACAAATACGGTACAAACTGTCGCTAAATTGAACACAACTTAATTATTCGATAAACCTCATCAATATAATTTCCTCTCACTAAATTTTTTTAATTTCTCAAAAAAATTACTCTGTTTAATTCATTATTTCTGTATTTATAATGAAAAATAGGTTTGTATCAGTGCATATTTTTATCTGTTTTTTCCAATAACCATTGTTTACTAGCAAAAACAACTCCAATACTTACTATTTTATAGCTATTATCATCGACTGCACTTAATGGCTTTAATAACAATTTAGCCATTCATGGCGCTCTATTTATAACTTAAAGGAGTTATTTAGATGAGCAAAATAAAGTCCGTAATTATGACTGGTAAAAGTTTATAGTTAAAAGCTCAAACATTTAAAACGACAAAGCCCGCTAAATTTAGCGGGCTTTTTAATATTACTTTTGTATTAACTAAGTACGGGACTTAATTAAAACTGAAAACGCATGTTAGCAAAGTACGCATCGTTATCAGAATCATCAGCGTTGTTTTCGTAACCCACCTTTACACCAATATTTTTATTGATGAAGTGTTGAGCACCAAAGCTATAAGTATCTTGCTTATTGTAGTTAGCAAATACAGATGTTGCCTTTGAAAAGTAGTAGTTAGTTTCTGCTACCCATTGGTTTTGGGCATCATCAATGCTTTCGTATTTACCTTCAAAAGTAAGGTAATTACCTTGCTGTAAATCAATAAAGTATTTAGCAGCTACTGCACGGTAATCAAAATCGTCGTCTGATGTAAGTGTAACACCTACATAATCTGTGCTGTTTAGCATGTAGTTGTAAGCTAAATCAAATAATGCGTAATCATCGCCGTCTTTGTTTTCAACTAGTGTTACTTTTGCAAGTAAATCAGGGTTGAAAAAGTAACCACCCGTCAGTTTATAAAGCTCACTGTTAGAACCTGAATCTGGATCTAGGTTTTCGTAAGATGCGCCAACAACAAATTCATTAATGAAGTATTCACCACCAACTGATGTTAAATCGCCAAAGTCGTCATCTGCGTAGCCACCATATACGTTAGTTTGTTTATTGATGTATTCAAACTGATCGTACGGACCTAAAGTTTTTTTAGGAGATAAGTAGTAAATAGAATCTACAGCAACGGTGTCGTTGTTATCGCTATTTTTATAGCTTAGGTTACTAATTGAATTATAGCTGTCTGCAGCAGCCGCAGTGCTAGATAATAAAATGCTCGAAATAATAACTGCTAATTTTTTCATTGTAAGACTTCCCTATGTACATTGCTTTTTATGCTCTAGCTGTATTGCTAAAGTCGAGGCACATGCTAACGTTAGGAAACTGAATGAAAACTTAACTAACCAGTTGTATTTATTAAGTTAATTGTAAGGAAGTGTTGTAAACTGTAAAATTAAAGTAGTTGCAACATCTAGTCAACAACTACTTAAAACATGTACCGCAGCTTAAAGCGCGTGTTGGCTAATAATACGGTAAACATCGTTAATATTATCGCCAGACTTAAACTCTTTACTAATTGGTGTTGGATCTGAGCCAACCCATATTTTTAGCTCGGCATCTAAGTCAAAATGGCCTGCACTTTCTTTACTAAACTTGGTAATTTTAGAGTAAGCAATACTCACCATTTCCATTTTAGAACCGGTCATACCTTGCTTATCAATTAAGATTAAGCGCTTATTAGTAAAAATAAACATATCACGTACTACTTTATATGCTTTTTCTACTTGCTCGCCGTCAATTAATGTATTGGCGAGAATTTTCTCTAAATCAGAATCGTCAACTTCGCTTGCATTACCCATAAGTCCGCTAAGTAAACCCATTATACTTTCTCCTGTTTAAATATTTGATTCTCTAATGTGTGACCATTAACTAACTGCCTGTACTGCCAGTGTTGTTGATGACAAAAATTCAGTAGTGCAATATCAAGTGGATCGCTCGTTGGTTGATACTCAACAACATATTCTTTATGCTGGCTCATATACACTCGGCTCACCCCTGCAATTGCTTGAAGCTGTTGCTCAACATTTTGATAAGCTTCGCTTAGCATTAATGTATAAAAGTGTTTATCAGTATTATTTGTTTTTGTTTGATGCTCGCTTAATACGCCTTTATCTAAATGAAGCACCTGTGAGCATAGTCGCTCAAGCTCAGTTAAATCGTGAGAGCTTAAAATAAACGTAGCCTGTTCACTTAATTCAGATACTAGCTCGCGTACTTCTCTGGCATGAATCGGATCAAGCCCTGCGGTTGCTTCATCAAGCATTACAATTTGTGGTGCGCCAATAAGTGCTTGCGCTATCGTAACGCGCTTGCGCATGCCGTGCGATAAGTCCCCCGCACGCTGCTTTGCAATTTCTTTTAAGCCAACCAAGTCAAGTACACGTAGCGCCTCAGTTTGGCTTTGCTTAGCACCCATACCTTGCAGTTTTGCATAAAAAGCGAGTTGCTTATCTATATTAAAACGAGGGTCAAGTTGTGCATCTTGTGGTAATGCACTTACTTTATTAAATAAAGCAGCGCTCCCTGGCTTATGCCCTAATATTTCAAGGCAGCCTTTACTTGGCGCTATATAGCCGCACAACAAACTAAATAAGGTGGTTTTACCCGCACCATTTGGCCCAACAAGTGCCACTGGCGCGCCTTTATTAATCTCAAAGTCCACATTATTAAGCGCAAGCTTTGCACCATACGATTTACTCAGACCGCTGGCTGTAATTAATGGTCTCATAGTGAGCTCCTTGCAAAAATACGTTGAGAAACGCTTAGTAACACCGCTGTTTGCACTAGGGGAATAGCCACAGCGCTTAATAATGGTAAATTTTGCCCCGCTAATAACTCTATTTGCACACCCGGAAATAAATAATCAAGCACGCCTAATGCGGGTATTTGCCATTGCAATATACCAACTACAATACCGCCTGCTGCAAAGTATAAAATTGCCAATACAATAGATAAACGCGATGAGCGAGCAAAGGTATTTATTAACGTCATAAGTGCTACAAATGGACATAAAGTAACAACCAATATTAAAAATATAGAAAGCGCACGAGCAAAACCACCAGCCAGTAAACTTGGATCTCTAAACCCTAGTACAGCAAGCGTAGCCACAAGAGTAATGCCCACTAAGCAGGCTAATACCGCTAATTGTCCTAAAAAACGACCAAACAGTATTTCAAAGCGAGTGGAGCGCAGTGATAAAAACCTTAGTGTGCCGCGCTCTCTATCGCCTACCGTTTGGTCGCTACAAATAAATAAACCAAAAACGGGAAAGCTATACAGGGCTATTAACCAGTACATAGCAAATTCGGCCTCAGGCCAATCCAATAATTTACTTAAACCAATAGAACCTGATATATCACGGGCTATTTGCTCAAAATCGGGCGCACTTACAATGCCTACTGCCTGCCCTATTGGGTAGCGCAGTATTATCAGCCACACCAATGCAAAGGCAGCTAATGCAATAAGTCCACGTTTAGTTAAAAACATACGTACAAGCTCAAATCCCGCTATTTGCGTTAATCGCCCTACGTTTATCGGTAATGGTGTTGCCATTGACTATCCTTAATGACTTTTTATTTTCTGTGTATTTATCCACACTAAGTGTAAACACCTTGAATTACCAGCAAAAAAAAGCTCACCTATAGTGAGCTTTGTAACAATACATTTAAATGTAACAGCATAAATTGCGATATAAATTATAGATGCTGCTTATAAACCTCAAGTGCTTGGCTTAAATCGCTAATTAAATCTTCAACATCTTCAAGGCCAATATGCAGGCGAATAACCGGGCCTAAATCCCAACCTGTATTTGAACGCAGCCCTTTCATAGTTAAATTAGCCGTTACTAAACTTTCAAAACCGCCCCACGAAAAGCCCATTTTAATATGCTCAAGGCTATCTAAAAATGCATCAATCGCTTTTTGATTACCGGTTTTCATCACAAATGAAAACAACCCATTACTGCCATCAAAATCACGTTTAAAAAACTCATGCCCTGGGCAGGTTTCAAATGCAGGGTGGCGAATATGATCAACAAGCTCATGTTGTTCAAGCCATTTAGCTACTTCTATTGCTGCTTTTTCATGTTGATTCAAACGCACACCCATTGTACGCAGGCCTCTAAGCGCTAAATACGCATCATCGGCACTGGTACATTGCCCTAGTAAGTACGAGTTTTCGCGCAAGGTTGGCCAGTACTTTTTATTAGCAACAGCCACACCCATCATCACGTCTGAATGGCCGACAATATACTTCGTTGCAGCCTGAATACTAATATCAACACCGTGCTCTAGCGGACGATAATGCAAACCGTTGCCGTAGGTATTATCAAGTATGGTCATTACGCTATGCTCATTGGCTACTTTTACCATAGCAGGCACATCTTGCACTTCCATCGTAATAGAACCTGGGGATTCTAAAAACAATACTTTGGTATTTGGCTGAATGTAGTCTTTAATACCTGCGCCAATGGTTGGCGGGTAGTAGGTTGTTGTAATGCCCAGCCCCACTAAAATTTTATCGCAAAAATCGCGAGTTGGTTCGTACACGTTATCAACCATTAAAATATGATCACCGGTTTTTAAAAACGATAAAAATACTTGGCTAATCGCCGCCGCGCCACAAGGGTATAGTGCACAGCCTTCGCCGCCTTCAAGTTCTGTAATCGCTTCTTGTAGCGCAAAGTGTGTTGTTGTTCCCCGGCGCCCATAAAATAACGTTTTATCGCCACGGGTTTTAGCAGCTTCTTTTAAATCTGCTACGGTATCAAATACAATGGTAGATGCACGCTGTACAACGGGATTTACTACGCCATGTGTATAGGCTTTTTTGCGCCCTGATGATACCAGTTGAGTGTTTTTATTACTTTTACTCGACATTGTTAATCCTTAAGGGTTTGTGCGCCAATGCTCAATTAAATAACGAGAAATAGAGTCGGTTCTAGGCAGCTTTAAATGATCCCCTTCTTCGTGCCAATTACCAAATTGCTCTAAGTCTTCACGGCTAAACCATTTTGCATCGTCTAGCTCTTCTTTATCTACGTTAATTTCCTCAGATGTCGCCTCTGCAAAAAAACCAAGCATAATGGACGATGGGAACGGCCATGGCTGAGATGCAACATAACGTACGTTATCAACCTCTATACCTGCCTCTTCTTTAACTTCACGCGCAACAGCTTGTTCCAGTGTCTCCCCTGGGTCTACAAATCCAGCAAGCGACGAATACATACCAATAGGCCACGCGGCTTGGCGACCTAATAAACAGCGTTCTACTCCGTCAGCAAAGACTTTAGTAACCACCATAATTACCGCAGGATCGGTACGCGGGAATGTAGGATGCTTACAGTTTTCGTTTTCACATACACGAGAATGCCCTGCTTCCACTGAACGGTTTTTACTACCGCAGCGCCCACAAAAACGGTGCGTGGCATGCCAATAACATAAACCTCTCGCAAGGGCGGCTATTGAGGCATATTTAATGGTTACTTGAGGCCCATATTGGCGAATATCAAAAAACTGAGCGCCCTCTATTAAAGGCGTAAGTACGCTTTCATCCAGATCAGAAACATCCAATGCAAACACACCATGTTTAGCATTGTTTAAACCAACAAAAATAGCACTCGTTAAATCTAAATGCGCCACTTGTTGATACGTTAAATAGCTTACTTTAGGGGTATCTTTAATAAATAGGGTTTGATTATTTTTAACTAAAACCCATTTACTTTGCGCCGACATTTGCGCTTTAAGCCACGATGGGTCTTTACGAAAATTTGAGCCTCTATCTAGTGGCATGTTGCTGTAATGAAGCATGTAAGTCCTTGGTAACTCGTTATGCTTTAAAATTACCATAATCATTTAGCAAACCCAATTGATTACAGTAATAAAAAAAGCCTATATAAGGCTTAATTCATCTATTACGGCTTTGTATTAAAATCTCTCATGTTGCAGGCACTTAGCTTGCACCTTTTTAACTATTTTTTGCTGTTAAAGGAGCAAGGTATTATCAATTAAATGAAATTGCTCAGCGCTTTGTTTTAATACCTCTGCAGTTAACCGGTCAGCACCGTAAACATCGCACGGTACATTATATTGATTTTTTAAATGCCCAAGTAACAAAGCAAAGTCACCATCGCCAGAGAGCAAAATAACCTTATCAAGATTCTTACCCTGCTCTAACATGTCTATTGTTATGCCTACATCCCAGTCACCTTTTGCACTGCCATCACGACGTTGAATAAATGGCTTTAGCTTTACGTCAAAGCCAATCGCACGCAAAATATTTTGAAACTGATTTTGCTTTTCATCACCTCGATAAATAGCGTACGCAAAAGCACATTCAATATTGTATTGCGCCTGCATTACCCGCCAAAACGCATTGTAGTCAAAGTTTTTTCCGTAACTCTCGCGGCACGTGTAATAAATATTTTGCACATCAACAAAAATACCTACGCGTGGTTTCGTGCTTTGCTGCTCGTTTTGTAAAGTCATTTAGTGTCCTAGTGAGGATTAATAGCAATAAAAGTAACGTTATAAAATAAGTGTACCTTGCAATTTATATTTAAGTAACCTAAATTAGTTACATACCCTTATGTAACCAATATTGGTTACATATTAAAAAGTAACCATTTTGAGATTTTTATGATTGGTGTGATCAGCGGCGATATTATTAAATCGCAAACAATCCCTAAGCAGCAATACGATGCCATGCTTTATCAACTAGAGCAAAGTTTGCGAAACATTTCGGGGGAGCAAACACTTTGGAATATATACCGAGGCGATGCCTTTCAGTTACAAGTTAATAATCCTGAGCTCCTTTTTAAAAATGCCATACTTGTATATTTACACCTTAAATCGTCAGGTTATGAGCTGCGCCAAAGCTTGGCACTTGGGCAAATAGATAACCCACGCAGCGATATAAAAACAGCAACCGGTTCTGCTTTTACCCTTTCGGGGCAAGGCCTTGATAAAATAGGTAATCAACGCTTTGTTTTTAATATTAATGAGCAGCAGCTTGATGAAAGCTTAAATCTTAATTTAGCCTTTGCCGACGTATTACTCACTAAAATCACGCAAAAACAAGCAAATGCCCTGTATGTCTATTTAACATCATCAGACAACAGCCACGCGGCACTGGCTAAAGAGCTTAAAACAAGTCGCGAAAATGTAACCAAACTACTAAATTTAGCGCACTACCAACTTATAGAACGCTTTATTAAACACACACAACACTTTATAAAAAATATAATTAAAGGAGGTGAATAATGGAGTTTGCACTTTTACTGGTCGCGCTTATTATTGGCCACTTACTCGCTGATTTTTACTGGCAACCTATGAGTTGGGTAAACGACAGAAACACCCGTCACTTTAAAGCCAGTAAGCTTTATTTTCATGTACTAGTGCATGGTATAACAAGTGCACTCATTATTACCGTGTGGGAATACACATTCGGGTGGCAGCAACTAAGCAGTATTTTAATTGCCACGGCGAGCATTATGTTGAGCCATTATTTTATTGATATAGCTAAATCGTATTCTAATAAAGGCGTGGTGCCTTTTTTACTTGATCAAATAGCGCACATACTCGTTATTATTGCGCTCAGTATTTGGCTAACTGATAACAATAGCTTTATGACAGCAATTAATAATATGCTCACTGATCCCAAAATACTGTGGGTGGTATGCGGTTATTTAATTATTTTAAGTCCTAGCGCCGTATTTATAAGAATGATGTTAGAGCGTTTAACAAGTAACTTTTCAAGTACTGGTAGCTTACCGCTTGCAGGGCAAAGCATTGGTATGCTTGAGCGCGTACTTATGCTGAGCTTTATATTGCTTGACCAATTTGCAGGGCTTGGTTTTTTACTTGCAGCAAAGTCAGTATTTAGGTTTGGCGATTTAAGTGCAAGTAAAGATAAAAAACTTACCGAGTACGTTATGCTCGGCACATTACTTAGCGTAAGTGTTACTTTATTTGTCGGCTTGGGTATTAACTATTTAATCAGGTAGGCAATACAGTAAGTACAAATTACAGACAATAAAAAACGCGCTACTTCTATCGATTAAAAAGAAGGGAGCGCGTTTTTTGTATCAACCTTTAATCAAGTTCTAAATTAATTAAACGCCAATATAATCATTAATAATGATTAATCGTTACTTGTGCGACGACGGCGCTGGCCATTACCGCCAACAGATTCACGCTTTGCCCATGGGTTTTGCGCATTATCATCTGTTTTAGCTGCTGGCTTTTTAGAACCACCACGACGAGGGCCGGTACCATTACCACCATTGTTCGGCTTTTTACTGTTAGGCTTGCTGCTATCAGATTTAGGCTTATTAAAAGGCTGCTTTTTCTTAGGCTTTTTAGCCGGCAGTGGGCGAGCATCTAATGCGCGTTCAGCGACTGGGTTAATAGGCTCAAAACCGTCTTCTTCAGCACGTGGGATAAGCTCACCAATAAAGCGTTCAATACCGTATAAATCAACAGCATCTTCTGTTGTTACAAACGAAATCGCATGACCCGACGCACCGGCACGGCCTGTACGGCCAATACGGTGAACGTAATCTTCATATACATTTGGTAAGTCGTAGTTAACAACATGCGGTAATTCAACAATGTCTAAACCACGTGCAACAATGTCTGTTGCTACTAGTACGCGTACTTCACCACTTTTAAAACCATCAAGTGCTTTAACACGTGCGCCTTGTGATTTATTACCATGGATAGCCGCGCCTACAATGTCATCGCGCTCTAGTTGTTTAACTAAGCGGTTAGCACCGTGCTTTGTGCGGCTAAACACTAACACTTGTTGCCAATCGTTAGTGCGAATCAAGTGGCTTAGCAATGCTGTTTTACGTGTTTTATCTACCGCATAAACACACTGAGTAACACTTTTTGCAGTGGTATTTTTTGCAGCAACTGAAATTTCAACAGGGTCATTAATTAACCCTTTTGCTAATGCACGAATTTCGTCAGAAAATGTAGCCGAAAACATCAAGTTTTGACGTTTAGCAGGCATTTTAGCAATTAAGCGTTTAATGTCGTGAATAAAGCCCATGTCTAACATGCGGTCAGCTTCATCGAGTACAAGCACTTCAACGCTATCAAATTTAACTGCATTTTGATTATGTAAGTCGATTAAACGACCCGGCGTTGCTACTAAAATATCAACACCTTTACGAAGACGCTGCATTTGTGGGTTAATTTTAACGCCACCGTAAACTACAAATGAGCTCACATCCGAATGCTTAGCGTACTCTTCAACGTTTTCGCTTACTTGCAAAGCAAGCTCACGTGTAGGCGTTAAAATAAGTGCACGTACGTGGTTACTTTTAGCTTTAGGGCCTGACGACAAACGCTCAATAAGTGGTAATGTAAAACCCGCTGTTTTACCTGTACCTGTTTGCGCTGCTGCCATAACATCACGGCGTTCAATAATTGCAGGAATTGCTTGAGCCTGAATCGGCGTTGGCGTTTCATAGCCCTTTTCTAAAACCGCATTAACCAAAGACTGTGATAAACCTAAACCTTCAAAACTCATATAAACTCTCTTTTAAATTAGGCTACGTTAGCCAGTTGCGCGCATTATACCTGTAGTAGCTAAGAATGCATGCCATTATTTACGTTGCGAGCAATTGAGCATAGCTTAATAAAATTAAACCTGTGCTCAAGTTGCTTAAAAATGCAAAAAACGGCCATAAGCCGTTTTATATTTATACTTAATTACTCTAAGTATAAGAGTTACTTAACACCTAACTCACGCAGGCGTTCTTGCAAGTAGCTATCTGCCGTGTAGCGCTCTGAAAGCACAACATCTGGATGCGGGTGTAAAAATAACGGTAGTGAAATACGCGATTTAGTAGATGCTTTACCCGTTGGGTTAATTACACGGTGAATTGTCGATGGGAAATACCCGCCCGACGCTTCTTGTAACATGTCGCCGATATTAATAATTAAGCTGCCAAAATCACATGGCACGTCTAACCAACCGCCATCTGTTTTTTGAACTTGTAAACCAGGCTCATTAGAAGCTGGTAATACAGTCAATAAGTTAATATCGCCATGGGCTGCTGCGCGAATAGCACCTGGCTCTTCATCACCCGTCATAGGCGGATAATGTAGGATACGTAACAATGTTTGCTCAGAGCCTGCAATCATGTCTTTTAAATCAATCGAAAACTTAGCACGTACATCAGCCGGAGATTCAGCCTGAACCCAACTTAATAACGTGCCAGCAAATTCACTTGCTAAACGGTAGTATTCACGTACATCAGCTTCAAGCTCTGCAGGAACGCGACCTTTAGGGTACACATGGAAGTACTCTTTAATGTCTTTTATTGTAAAGCCTTTCGCTACTTCAGATACTGAAGGCGGAAAGTAACCGTCTTGAGTGTCTTTAGAGAATAAAAAGTCGTGCTTTTGCTCTGAGTTAAAAAAGTCTTGCCAATTTTTGTAAATAGACTCAACTAAAGACTGTGGGATTGGGTGGTTTTTTAAAACGCCAAATCCAGTATTTCTTAACGATTCAACAAATTGTGCAGCCGCATCGGGAGCTTTATAATCAACAGTAGGTAATTGCATTGTACGTTCCAGTGAATAGGTTGTGTGAAGTGAGTTGCTTTTAATAGTGCTAAATTACTTATATAAAGTAGCAAAGCCTTCATTATAGCGCTACGCGAGGATAGACAAATGACCTCAAAAACATAAGGACATATGTCCGCAAAGCATAGCCACCGCCACTTTGCTTGATCAAGATCAACTTATAAAAAAACGTTGAATTTGCAAGGTTTAGTACTTATATCTGGTCTACTAGGGCGTGCTGACCTTTGGTGGGTGAATTTGCAGCAGACTGTTTGGTATTTAAGCAAGGCAGAGCCTATGTAATGTGGTTGTTCCCCATAAATAGGCGATAACGCAGCATAAATGCCAAACATGCGCTACCCTTTGGGTTCTTTCTAGGGACGATTAAATCTTTGTTGCCTACATGGATGTAGGTAAGGGGCGTGAGCAGGACGCGGAAGCTTTGCTCGGTTTTTACTTAGTCCACTAGGTTACAAACCTCGCGCCGCGATTTAATCGCCCCTAGATTGAACAAATTTCAATCCACAACGGTCAACACGCCCTAATATAATGTATTTTATTTGTGTAAATAAGGCTCCCCATGCGACAAAAAGTATCTTTTAAAAGCGGCGATTTAGAACTTGCCGGCCAACTTGAACTTCCCTCTGGTGACGTTAAGTTTTACGCGCTATTTGCACACTGCTTTACCTGCGGTAAAGACATTGCAGCAGCCACCCGTATTAGCCGAGCTTTAACACAACAAGGCATTGCCGTACTACGTTTCGACTTTACCGGTTTAGGTAATAGCGATGGCGACTTTGCTAACAGTAACTTTTCATCAAACATTCAAGATTTAGTATCTGCGGCAAATCATTTACGTGAGCATTTTGCGGCGCCGCAACTACTCATTGGCCACAGTTTAGGCGGGGCTGCCGTTCTTGCTGCTGCGGAGCATATTCCTGAAGTATCGGCTATTACAACCATTGGTGCACCGTCAGATGCGCAGCACGTAGCGCATAACTTTGAAGCACACCTTGATGAAATTAACGCAGCAGGTGAAGCTAAAGTAAACTTAGCCGGCCGTGAATTTACCATTAAAAAGCAATTTATTGACGATATAGCCAAGTACGATAAAAGCCACATAAGTAAACTTAAGCGCGCATTATTAGTAATGCACTCCCCTATTGATGCGACGGTAAATATTAGTGAAGCTGAAAAAATTTATGCATCAGCCAAGCATCCTAAAAGCTTTATTAGCCTAGATAACGCCGATCACCTTTTAACAAATAAAAACGATGCCGACTACGCTGCACAAATAATAGCAACGTGGGCAAACCGTTATGTTAAGTATGACACAACTAAATACACGGCAAGTTTAACGGGTGGCAATGTACTCGTTGAAGAAAAAGACCATGTATTTACTCAGCACGTAAGTACAAAAGATCATACTTGGCTTGCAGATGAGCCAATAAAAGTAGGTGGTAAAAACTTAGGTCCTGATCCGTATCATCACTTATTAGCGGGGCTTGGTGCCTGTACGGCCATGACACTGCGTATGTACGCTACACGTAAAAACTTACCACTGGAGCATGTAAAAGTAGAGCTTGATCACACTCGCGATTACAACAAAGATTGCGACGATTGTGAGCAAACAGGTAACCTTGAAGCAATTACCCGTAAAATCACCTTACGTGGCGACTTAACTGAGCCACAGCGCCAGCGTTTACTCGAAATAGCCGACAAATGCCCTGTACATAAAACACTGCATAACAACCCGGTTATTGTAAGTGAACTGGTAGAGTAACTACCATAAAATTAATATAGCGCAGCTAACACTGCGCTATGCTTTTAAATATAAGATTGATTAAAATTTATTAAAAAATTGTATAGCTTCAATATTAACCAAAGCTGTAGGATCACACGTATACTCAAATTCTTCCATCTGCTCAGTACTGTGCTTATTCGGTGATGAGAGAATTGCGGACTCTGGGGCATAAGCTTTTAAGAGAACACCTCCTGATTCAATTGCGTTTAGATCACTACCAAACATCTCTGCAACACTTTGCAAAGGAGTCCAACAGAAACCAATCTTATTTTGATCATATAAAAATTGGCACTCACCACGATATAGTACCAATGCTTTCCCGGTGTATTTTGGAAGAGTCAACTTTAAGACACTGAGTAAGAGTTTATCATTTGAAAGCTTACGCCTTAATTGCCCTCCGTTCTCAGTCCAAATAAGATGAACTTTATCTTTTTTAATATGTAACTCGTCATATGATCTTAATATAAATTTAAAAGCTTCTGTCCAAATTGAACCTTTGAGATCACAAGTATAAATGCCAGTTACAAATTTACGGCCTACTTGCTCATATAATTCCATTGTTACTCGTTCCTAAAGCTTATTAGTATCTAAAAACGCCCCTACTTCTTTACTCATTCTATCCACCAGCCATTTTGGTCCACCATCGTACATATCGTTATGGCGCGATTTTTCTATTAGTGTTTGTGTAACAGGAAACGCATCCAGCTCTGAATCGTTTAACAACACATTCGCATCAGCTGGGTAATCACTACCGCGTAGAGTAAGTACGCGAATGCTTTTATTGCGCGGGATCAACATGCGGCGATGATCGAGCGTAATAATAGTGCTAACTTCGTTTGGATAAATAGAGCCATATAATGCGGAAATATCCCCGCCATTAGAATGCCCAAATAAGGCGAGCTTTGTAAAATCATACGCTGGGTATTTACTCGCTAGCTCATTAACTAAAAACTTAAGTGTTACTACGCCACGGTGCCAGTTTTCCATGCGAGTGGTTAAGTAAGGCTGCTCACGATTAAGGTAAGGGTCGCTTTTTAGTTCGTGTGCAACGGCTACTGTTAAATATCCACGCTGATTAAACGCATTACTAACAAACGTATATTCATTATGGCTAATTCCGTAGCCCGCATTAATAAACGCTACAGGGCATTTTACTTGCTCAGTACACTTAGCATTGTTACTTGGCAATGTAATATTGATAGGAATAGTGCGATTGCGGCTTTCATCAGCTATAACGTCGTCGTTTGCATAGCTTGTTGCGCCTATTACTGATGTACTTATAACTGATGTACTTAGAGCTAGTGCGCTTAATATAAAAAGCTTTTTAAGTGTTTTTTGCATATTTAAATTTATATAAATTATTGTTTTTAATTAAAAATAATTTTTACTTTATAGCTTTGCATTCTCTATTGTCAAACTATGCGATAATAGCCGCCATTGTTTAAATATATTTAGTAAAAGATCCAATAAATGAAATCATACAATAGCATTCAAGAACGTATAGAAATCCTAGAAGACAAACTAACGGCAATACATGACGAAATCGAAACACTAAAAGCACCTGCTAAAAACAACAATGAACGTATTATTTTTAAGTTTATTGAAACAGGCAGCACAGGTAAAACGAAGGATTTTGTTCGTGAGTTAGGTATTAAATCACCACGTGACGGTTTGTTTTCGTCAGGTGACGTTACAAAACTAATTAAAGATGGCGCTGAAGATATTTCACCAGCGTTATTGGAAATCGCAAGACAGCTTGCCAGTGCACGTAATAAAAATGGCCCAAGCCGTTAATTACGCAGTCACGCAGTATCTAGAAGCCCAGCCAAGCTGTCGCTTCTAGATATGTGATCATATTAAACTAAATTAATCACACAGCTCTATATTAAGGCTGGTAAGCAAATTAAGTGCTTCAAAGCGATCAAACTTAGCATTCGCTAAAACATTATTATTCAAATCTATATTAAACGCTGTAGCACCTACAAAATCACATTTTGTTAAGTTAGTTTGAAAAAACTCACTATCGCGAAAATCTGTTCCTGTAAATTCACTACCGCTTAAATCAGCGTGTCTAAAATCAACATTTTTGGCAAAGCAGTGTATTAGTTTGAGGGCTTTGAGGGTTAATTCAAAAAAAGAACTATTACTGAGCTCGCAATAATTAAAACTCACCGGTGCGTTAATACTAAGCGCTGGCCAATCTACATCAGCCCATTGCAAGCTATTTAATTTACAGTGGCTAAAACTTACATTTTCAAGCGAACTGTAGTTCCATTTAAGTGACGATAAATTACAGTTTTTAAAACTACATTCTATAAATCGGCAATTTTTAAACTGCCCGCCTGAAAAGTCGCAATCGATAAATATACATTCTTCAAACTCAGAGTTTTCAGTTAGCTGCTCTGCGTACTGCAAAGCATTAAATTGCTCATCAAAATACTGGTTATTGTTACTTAACAACACAATTCACCTATTAAATTTAACCCGTGTAGCCATTACTTTTAGGTAAATCTTTTTTAAGCGCAAGCACTGCAATAAAAATCAAAGCAAATAGTGGAAATAGCGCTAAACAGCCACCCACAAAAGCTAAAACACCCGGCATAGTACTTTTACGCTTACCTATTTTGTAGCTAATTACAGCAAAAATAGGAATACACAGCACAATAATAAAAACTAAAAACTCACCAAATAAGGTTGCATTGATCGACATAATAATTCCTTTTCATCTGTTCGTTTAAAACACACTCTGCTATAAATTTAACCATAAAAAAACCCTTAAGCATATAACTTAAGGGTTTTTAAATTTAGCTCAAAAAAGCGAAACAAGATTACTCTTCGTTAGGTATCACTTTTTCTACAACACTTATTGCAAGTTCAGCTAACGAATCAAGGTTAGGTTTGCTTGGCGCGTTGGTTAATAAACACGACGCTTGTGTTGTTTTAGGGAAAGCAATAACGTCACGAATGTTATCGGTACCACATAAAAGCATTGCTAAACGGTCAAGACCAAATGCTAAACCTGCATGTGGTGGTGTGCCGTATTTAAGTGCATCAAGTAAAAAACCAAACTTGTCTTGTTGCTCTTGCTCGTTAATACCTAAAATTCTAAATGCAGTTTCTTGCATATCTGCATTATGAATACGTACCGAACCGCCACCCACTTCGTAGCCGTTTAATACCATATCGTAGGCATCTGAAATAGCAGCGGCTGGGTTTGCTTCAAGCTCACTGGCGTTAATGTCTTTTGGTGCAGTGAATGGATGATGCACAGCATGTAATGTGCCTTCGTCATCTTCTTCAAACATTGGGAAGTCTACAACCCAAAGTGGTGCCCAACTATTAAGGTTAGTGATTTCTAAATCAACACCAATCTTAACGCGTAGCGCGCCCATTGCTTCATTTACTGTGTTGCGCTTATCGGCACCAAATAAAATGATATCGCCAGACTGTGCATTAGTACGCTCAAGTAATTTAGTAATTACGTCTTCGCTTAAAAACTTAGCTACTGGTGATTGAACACCCTCAGCGCCTGCAGTGTGGTCGTTTACTTTCATCCACGCCATGCCTTTAGCGCCGTAAATACCAATAAACTTAGTGTAATCGTCAAGCTGTTTACGAGAAAGCTTAGCGCCACCCGGTACAGTTAACACAGCAACGCGACCTTTTTCGTCGTTAGCCGGACCTGAGAAAACATTAAACTCTACGTCTTTAACTAAATCTGCAACATCAACCAATTTCATTGGATTACGTAAATCTGGCTTATCAGAACCGTAAAGGCTCATTGCCTCGCTGTAAGGCATGATTGGAAAATCGCCTAAATCAACGTTTAGTAATGTTTGCCACATTTCGCGGATCATTTTTTCAGTCATACCACGTACTTGATCAGAGCTCATGAAAGAGGTTTCTATATCTATTTGGGTAAATTCTGGTTGGCGATCAGCGCGTAAATCTTCATCACGGAAACATTTAACAATTTGGTAGTAACGGTCAAAACCCGACATCATCAACAATTGCTTAAACAACTGTGGTGACTGTGGTAAAGCGTAAAAACTACCTTTGTGAACGCGGCTTGGTACTAAATAATCGCGCGCACCTTCTGGCGTTGCTTTAGTAAGTACAGGTGTTTCGATGTCTAAAAAGCCGTTTTCATCTAAAAAGCGACGAACAAAGCTGCTTGCTTTAGCGCGTAATTTAATACGGTCACTCATTTCTAGACGACGTAGGTCTAGGTAGCGGTATTTTAAACGACGCTCTTCAGAGTTTACTTGGTTAAAATCAAGCGGTAATGGCTCAGAGCGGTTAATAATATTAAGCTCTTTACCTAAAATTTCGATCTCCCCTGTTGCCATGTCTTTATTTACTTGGCTGTCTGGGCGTGCGCGAACAATACCTTTTAACTGAACACAAAATTCTTGGCGAAGTGTGTTAGCTGAACTCATTAACTCTTCAATGTCAGAGTCGAATACAACTTGTACTAAACCTTCTCTATCGCGTAAATCGACAAAGATAAGTCCACCAAGGTCACGTCGTTTGTTGATCCAGCCACATAGTTCAACTTCTTGATCTACGTGAGTTTTATTTAGCTGTCCGCAATATATAGAGCGCATAGGTTTCCTGTCAGATAAAAGGCTTAAACGGCTAAACTTATTTGTTTTAAGGCGTGTGATTTAAAAAACAGGTCACCACAATACAAATAAAGCCGCTAGCAATCTAAAAATAATCAAATTAAGCCCTGCATTATACTCAACTAACATTAAGATGCTAGGGCGTGTGCCGCTTTTGCCCCTGAATTTACAGCAGCTCGTTTTGTTATTTGCTACACTATCGCCACTTTATAATAAGGCGCTAGTTTGTATGTTATATATTGGATGCCCGCAGTGGTCGAGTAATGCATGGAAAGGCAATTTATTTTCAAGCCAATGTAAAAACGCCGATATGCTTAGCCAATACGCACAACACTTTAACTCTGTTGAAGGCAATACCAGCTTTTACGCTGATCCTGCGCCAAGCACCGTATTGCGATGGGCAAACAGCGTACCCGAAGATTTTAAATTTACTTTTAAGTTTAATCGTCGCTTTAGCCACGAGCTGCACCTAACTAATGTTCAAACCGAGCTTACTGATTGGCTTAACTTATTCTCCCCTATTTTAGAAAAAACTGGGCAAATCATGCTGCAATTACCTAAAGCATTTGGCCCTGGTGACTTACCCAAACTCGCACAATTTATTAGCCTATTACCAAAAGAGGTTAATTACGGTGTAGAGGTACGTCATACTGCGTTTTTTCAAAAGGGCGAAGCCGAAATAGCGCTTAATCAGTTATTAATGGCAAACAACATAAATCGCATATCGATGGATACTCGCGCCCTATTTGCCGTAAAACCAACAACCGAAGCACTAATAGATGCACAGCAAAAAAAGCCGCATTTACCCGTGCATGCCATTGCTACAAGCACGCAACCCATGGCGCGCTTTGTTATCGCCGATTTACAAAATGACTATAAATCCTTTTATAAACCGTGGCTGAGTAAAGTAAAACAATGGCTTGATGAAGGAAAAACGCCTTATGTGTTTTTTCATACGGCAGATAACCGAGAAGCGCCATTATTAGCAAGGCAGTTTTGTAAAGACCTTGGTTATAATCACAAAGCATTAAACCCATTTACTGGCGAAAAAGAAGCCCACCAGCAAGCACTTTTTTAAAAGTAAAACGACAGAGAAGCAATAATGAGTGAATACGCACGTTACTTTACCGGCTACCCAGCTAACATTGTTGAGCAAGTATTAAGCCTTATAAATAACAAAAAGGTATGTGACTACTTACTTGAAAAGTATCCGCAAGCACACACTATTACCAGCGATAAACTACTTTATAGCTACGCAACCGAACTTAAAAAACAATATTTAAAAAATGCGCCACCGTTTGGGCGCGCAGCATTTAAAAAGCAAGGCGATATGGTCACCAACGCACTCGGTACACATACGTATCGAATGCAAGGTAAAACCCGCAAACACGATTTAGCGATAAACAGCGACTTGCTGCGCGCTCCCGAGCCGTTATTAAAAGCGTTAGTGGTACATGAGCTCGCCCACTTTAAAGAAAAAGACCATAACAAAGGCTTTTATCAACTTTGCTGCCATATGGAACCGAGTTACCACCAGCTAGAGTTAGATTTAAGAATTTTTTGTGTGGTCGTCGCAATGGGTGAAAATCCTTATTTAAAATAAGGATTTTAGCGTTATTTAACTGAGTGAAAATAACGCCATGCTTAAGTTAATATTTCTTTTCATGCCCAAGCGCACATACCCAATCTCTTATCCACGTAAGCAGCTCACAACTTAACGACTTGTCGCTTAATAAAAACAAAAAAGTTTAAAACTACATAATTGCCCTACATTTGAGAACTACACTCTTAATAGCTAATTCTTTCTATGTACTCTTAATTTTTGGAGTTTTAAATGATGAAAAATACCCATGCCTTTTTACTCAGTGCACTGTGCTGTGTAACCTTAAGTGCCTGCAACGAGAAAAACAGCCAATCACTTGAACAATCAAACCTCAATGATTTTACTCTAACAAGCTCAAAGGTAAGCGATGGCGGTAACTTGCCTATTACTTATACGTGCGATGGGCAAAGCATTAGCCCTCCACTTAACTGGAGCGGTGCACCTAACACAACCAAATATTATGCGTTAATTATGGATCATAAAGCGCCAGAGGGAATGCATTGGTATTGGACCATGTACAATATTGCCGCCGATAAAACACAAATTAAAGCAGGCGAAACTCTCGGTGAAGTAGGCTCTAATAGCGTAAACGATTTAAACCAATACGCGCCACCTTGCTCTAAAGGCCCGGGTGAAAAAAGCTATACTTATACTGTGTACGCATTATCTGCACCGGTTACCTTTAATAGCGATACAAAAGTAGATCGCTCAGCATTACTCGCCGCTGTAAAAGATATTACTCTCGATACTGCAAGTATGACGGTTAAATACTCGCGAAGCGCTAATAGCGCCGAGCAAAAACCGGATTCAAAACCAACACCAAACGAGCAACCAAAGCCTGACAAATCATATTTAACCGCTAACGTAAAATCACCTCGTTGTGATGCTATTACACAATCAGTAAGTAATGCAGGGTTTGATCAAAGCGTATCTGTTACGTGCGATGAGCAATATGCTTATATTGCCTCATCTACTTACCCTGATCATGACGTAATGACAGGTATTACAGGTACTAACGAGCAAATACCCGTTCCAGCTAAAGACTACGCCGCACCTATAAAGCTAAATCCTAAAAAAGCAAAAACAATAACAACAATTGATGCAGCCGTAGGTGTTGCCGTTAATGGCGTACCAATATACGACTATTCTTCGCAAGGTGAACTGGACGTAAATAGCTACGATGAAAAACACGACACGTTAGCACTCGGACAGTTAGATATATGTGGCGGACACGCAGGACGAGGTGATGACTACCATTATCATGTATCGCCAACGTGTATGATTGACACAATGAAAAACCAATCAAGCGATGCCATTATTGGTTGGGCTTACGATGGTTACCCGCTGTATGGCAGTAAAAACCCAGACGGCAGTGCAATTGCCAAAGGTGACCTTGATGTATGTAACGGACAAACCGATGACACATTTGGCTATCGCTACCAAACATCAGCTACGCCGCCGTATATTATTCAGTGCTTAGTAGGTGAAGTAGATACCGCAAAATTACCAAGAGTGTCACCACTTAGTGGCGATACTCAAGGTATAAGAGCCGATCTGCGCCCGCCACAAGGAGGCGTTGAAAGCTTAACGCACACAATCTCTGAAAACGGCAGCCGTACAATGAGCTATTCATACAAAGGTGAAAACTACTTTACTACCTACAGCCCTGCATCACAGGGAAAAGACTGCTATAGCTTTAAACAAAAAACTATCAGTAATGGTGGCAAAGTTCAAACAGGTACATTTTGTAGAGGTCCGCAACCAAATCACCTTACTCCTACAGTCACTAAGCAAAATACAAATTCTGCCATTACAGGCAAGCATAACTTAAAGCTAGATGCATGGGCTGATAACTGGTTTACAGCCTACATAGGCGAGCAGTTACTTGTTGAAGATTCTGTGCCTATAACCACAGAGCGCTCATTTAATGCCGAAAGCATTACGTTTTCTGCAAACTACCCTATTGAGCTTAATTTAATAATTAAAGACTTTAAGCAAAACGACACTGGGCTTGAATACATCGGTGCTAAAAATCAGCAAATGGGTGATGGCGGTTTCATTATGCAACTTACCGACACCGATACAAATAAAGTAGTTGCCGTAAGCGATCAAAGCTTTAAATGCGAAATACTTCACAAAGCGCCGCTTAACAAATTATGCGAAAGCGAATCAAACCCTGTCGCAGGCGAAGGCGTTTGTACGTTTATGTCAAAAGAAGCGCCAACTAACTGGCTGCAAAGTAACTTTGATAACGCAAACTGGGCTAATGCAGTAGAGCACAACTTTGCCGATGTAGGACCAAAAGATGGTTACGATGATATTAACTGGGATGAAAACGCAAAATTCATATGGGCCGAAGACTTAGAAACCGACAACACCCTTATTTGTAAAGCAACTATTGAGCAACCTCAATAAACAAAAAGGTCAACCGCCTCAATAAAAGGTAGTAATTATGTATTTTTTAAAAAAATTAAAATGGCTAATGCTAGCGTGTATTTTAACAAGTATGAGCGCTCAAGTGAGCGCCCATGTATTAAAAAACACAACAGCCCAAGTGATTTTAAGAGACGGGCAAGTTGAGGTTAAAGTATTAACTAATGCTGAGCATTTAACTTCAACGCTGCAAAGCGAGCAAGCATGGCTTATGGGCGATATTGATAAGCTTATGCCTACAAACTTAAGTGCAGAGCAACAAGAAGAGTTTGTAAAAAATGCGCTTAAACAAAAAACGAGCTTACGTGTAAATCAGCAAGTTATCGTGTTTGAACGCGTCGCTTTTACCACCAGCAACAGCGAAGCGCACGACCTAGAAATTGTTTTTCAAGCGAAGCACACATTTACAACAGTAGATGAGCTTGCCATATCGTTCCCTGAAAGTTTAGGTGCAGTACACGCAAGCTTTGTAAAACCACAATATAAGTTACTGGGTGCTGGCGATACCGCAAAAATAAAGTTCTAGTCCAAATACCAACATACCTAAAAAGCTTACTTAAAAAGGATTTTAGTAAGCAACTCCCTAAATACGCTAATTGTAGGCACATAATCAATATGCAATACTGCTTGGTACGTTAACGTCATGATCTTTACTATTTGCCAATCAGTGAAATTAATACATAAATTCTTTTTAGCTTTTTTTATCACTAATATCGCCCTTGTTGGGCTTATGTTTGTGTTTATATACATGACCTTTTCGTCAGGGTTTAACGACTTTGTTGAACAAGAAGAAACAAAGCATGTAGCAATGGTTAAGCAGCAACTTATTGAGCTTTATAGCGAATTAGGCAGTTGGCAACCCATTACGCAAAATACACAATTATGGCGCTCTATTGTAGAGCCACAAAAAAAGCCAGGCGAGCCTAAAACGAATAAACACACAAGCATCCCACCCAAACCAAATAGCAGCAATGCAACGCCCTCTTTATTGTGGGTACACTTACCTGCAGGTTCCCTTAAAACAGGGCAACGTATAAGTTTATATGATCAAAATAAAAAGGTTGTTGTTGGTAGAGCTAATTTAAACGACAACCCACATATAGAGCCTATTTTATTAAACAATAACGTTATAGGCTGGATAGGTTTAGTCCCTTCAAAACTTGTGCAAAGTAGCCCAGCAAAAGCATTTTTAGCAGCGCAATTTCATAACTATTTTATGATCACGTTACTCGTTATTGTGCTCGCATTTATTATGGCTATTGTGTTATCTCGCCATTTAATAAAACCAATAAAGCAAATAGTAACTGGCACCGATGAGTTAACAAACGGAAATTTTGCCAGCAGAATAATCCCCTCTAGTAAAGATGAGCTAGGTACCCTATCCAACAATTTTAACGCCTTAGCCCACACGCTTGAGCAAAACCAACAAATGCGGTTTCAATGGGTGTCAGACACATCCCACGAATTAAGAACCCCGCTTACCGTACTACGCTCGCATTTGTTAGCCGTACAAGATGGCGTATTTACAGCCGACACAAAGCGCATTAATTTACTCATAAACCAAGTAGATAACTTAAGTCACATTGTTGACGACCTAGCCCAACTAGCACAAACAGATAGTGTTAATTTAACCTATAACAATGCACGCATTGATTTAATAAGCATTTTTGAGCAATCAATTGAAAACTACACCGCTCGCTTTAAAGAGCGTGAATTAAATGTAGATAGCAAAAGCTTAGCCAAAGCCGGTAAATGTATAATAAATGGCGATAAAGAACGCCTTGTGCAACTATTTTCAAACCTGTTAGAAAATACCTGCAGATACACGCATAAAGGTGGGCAAGTAATAATACTTGCCAACAAAACACCTAATAAAATTAAGCTTATTTTACAAGACTCAGCCCCAGGTGTTTTACCAAACGACTTACAAAAATTGTTTGAGCGTTTTTATCGCGTTGAAAAATCTCGAAGCCGAGAGCACGGCGGCTCGGGCTTAGGACTTGCGCTTTGCAAACAAATAGTAGAAGCACATGGCGGTCAAATATCGTTGCACAACTCACCACTTGGTGGGCTAGAAGTAAAAATAACGCTGACACTTTTAGGTTAAAATAATGGCATCACAAAAAATACTTATCGTTGAAGACGAAGAAAACATTGCAGAGGTACTTATTGCCTATGCTAAGCAACAAAATTACGAAACTGAGCACTTTAATAGCGGCAAAGGTGTAGTTAGTTTTGTAAAACAAAACGCTGTAGATTTAATACTTCTTGATTTAATGCTGCCAGATGTTGATGGCACAGAGCTATGTAAGCAAATTAGAGCCTTTTCAAGTGTGCCTATTATTATGCTTACCGCAAAAAGTGAAGAAATAGACCGCTTACTGGGTTTAGAGCTCGCCGCCGATGACTACATATGCAAACCCTTCAGCCCTAAAGAAGTTATAGCGCGCATAAAAGCCGTACTAAGAAGAACCAGCCAGCCTAAAACCAACATCATCAATCACAATAATTTCCAATTACACAAAGACGATTACGAAGCCCGCCTAAACGGCAAAAGTATTGGCTTTACCGCCGTCGAGTTTAAAATATTTTTATTATTTATAAGCCACGTAGGTCGTGTTTTTACCCGCGAAGATATTATTAATAACGTATACAGCGACACAACCGACATATCCGATCGCAACATTGATACACACATTAAAAATATACGAAAAAAGATTAACGACATTCAAGCAGGACTAAACCCAATAGCAGCGGTTTATAGTGTGGGTTATAAGTTTAAAGAGTAGGTTTACTTATTCAAATAAAGCTAACATGACGAAAAAGCGCGATATAAATCGCGCTTTTATTTTAATCACTAACCTGAGCACTCATAACTAAAGATTAATAGCAGAGCAAACGTTGGGTTTCGTTTCACTCAACCCAACCTACGTAAATAGACTTAAAGCCCTAAGCCTGCCATGAAATCGTCATCGGCATCGTCTTGCTCTACTGCTGTAGATGCTTTTTCTTTATCCGCTTTTTTACGTGCTTCGTTTTCAATTATGTCATCTGGGTCTAGTGCTTCTGCAATATCAAAGTCGTGTAATTTAATAAACTCTGTTTTATCCATCGCTAATTCCAAGTAAAAGATATTTTGCTTACTTGTGGTGAATGTTACGCGGCGAGCTTGCGGGCGATCCATCGTGGTATCTACCGATATTTGCACTTGCTTGTTTATTGCCATCATTTTTGGCTGGTTTTGCGTAATAGACGTATGTAATTGCTCGCGCACTTTAGACGTAAAGTCGCCAACTATTTGATTCATCAACTCGCCTAGTACGTTTGATACGTCGTCTGATAAATGGCTATGCGCTATTTCATCTTCTGGCATTCCCATGTTACGCATGTAATCGCCATAAATTTCCATCGCCGCTTGCGAAGTAAAGTTGGTAATTACAAGCCCTGTAAAACCGCCGTCAAATAAAACAAAGCAGCCAATATCTGGTCGCATACATGTACGTGTTATTTTTTGCACCATGGCTGAGTAACTAATACCATTACCGCTGGCTGATGTGAGTACGCCTGTCACTGAATGACAAAGGGTTGCTAATATATCGTCTGTGCTGATGACCTTACTTTTGCTCATTTAATCTTCTCTTTTATACTTATTATTCATAATTCTAGTCAAGCTACTGAATTTATCACTGACTATCCAGTATAAAATGTTAAAATAGCGCCATTATTTACAAAGAGACTGCCTTCGTGACCATAAAAGACAGTATTTATGCCTCTGAGCAACAAGTAAAAGATTTTAGCTTTGACCAAAATGTAGTCGAAGTTTTTCCAGATATGATCCAGCGCTCTGTGCCTGGCTACGCAACGATTGTCAGTACAATGGGTAAACTTGCCGGTGAATACGCACAAAGTAACTCAAATCTTTATGATTTAGGCTGCTCACTTGGCGCAGTAACACTTAGCATGCGACGAAATATTCGCACCGATAACTGCCATATAATAGCGGTAGATAATTCTCAAGCTATGGTTGAGCGTTGTAAGGTACATTTACAAGGTTTTAAATCAGATGTGCCTGTTACTGTTACTTTAGGCGATATTAACGAGCTTGAGATTCAAAACGCCTCAGTAGTAGCAATGAACTTTACGCTGCAGTTTATTCCACACGCACAGCGCCAAGCCGTGCTTGAAAAAATATACGCTAACTTAAAGCCCGGTGGCGTGCTGCTACTTAGCGAAAAAATTAAAGCTGAAAACGAGCAATGCGACAATTTATTGATTGATTTGCACCACGACTTTAAACGACACAATGGTTACTCTGAGCTTGAAATAAGCCAAAAGCGTACCGCCATCGAAAACGTTATGCGCCCAGATACACTAAGCGCTCACTTTACTCGCTTACAAGATATTGGTTTTAGCCAAACTCAAGTGTGGTATCAATGTTTTAATTTTTGCTCAATGGTAGCAATTAAATAAAGAGAGTCATCCATGTCTCAATGGTTTAACCAATTTTACGCATCTATCGCACAAAGCCCACTTAGTCATTGGCTAGAAACCTTGCCTGCACAATTAAAACATTGGCAAAACGAGGCTAGCCACGGTGATTTACCTAAATGGCAAAAAGTACTTAAAAACTTGCCAGAGGTGGCTACAACACACGTTGATATTTCTACTAAGGTAGAAATTGGCGCACCAGGGGAGATGAGTGATGGCGAGCAAAAGCAAGCCATGCATTTATTAAAACGCATGATGCCATGGCGCAAAGGCCCATTTAGTGTGCACGGAATTGAAATAGACACAGAGTGGCGCAGTGATTGGAAGTGGGACAGACTCCTACCTCATATTGAGCCATTAAAAGGCCGCACCGTTTTAGATATTGGTTGTGGCTCAGGTTATCATTTATGGCGTATGCGCGGTGAAGGCGCAGAGTTTGTAGTGGGTATTGATCCGTCTGATTTATTTTTATGTCAGTTTCAGGCAATTAAACACTACAACCCAGACGAAAACGTGCATTTACTGCCACTAGGCGTTGAAGCATTACCGGAACTTAAAGCGTTTGATACGGTTTTTTCGATGGGCGTACTTTATCATCGTCGCTCACCTATCGACTTTTTAGCACAGTTAAAAGCGCAGCTTCGCCCCGGCGGCGAACTCGTACTTGAAACGCTAGTAATTGAAGGTGATGAAAACACAGTATTAGTCCCTACCGACCGCTACGCTAAAATGCGCAACGTTTGGTTTATTCCAAGTACTGCAGCATTAAAACTCTGGATGGAACGCGTTGGCTTTAAAGATGTGCAAATAAAAGATTGCGCTATTACCACGCTTGAAGAGCAACGCAAAACCGATTGGATGGAAAACGAATCGTTAATCGACTTTTTAGATCCAAACGATACAAGTAAAACAATTGAAGGCTACCCCGCTCCACTTCGAGCCATATTAACCGCAAAAGCATAGCTGTTAATTTAACGCCTTTAATACTAAAAAAACGCCTACGGGCGTTTTTTTGTTTATTTAAACAACAGACAGCGGACAAGTGTCCTTGTTAATTATTTCAAAATTACATTTGAGCTAGCCGCGACCTTGCAATTGTTGTAAAATACGCGCGTTTCTAAGCAACCCAAAACAACTATTTTGAGGAAAACCTGTGAGCGAACAAAAACAGTCTCTAAGCTATAAAGACGCGGGCGTAGATATCGACGCTGGTAATGCACTTGTTGAGCGTATTAAAGGCGTAGTTAAAAAAACTCGTCGTCCTGAAGTAATGGGCGGAATTGGTGGTTTTGGCGCACTTTGCGAAATTCCTGAAGGCTACAAGCAACCAGTATTAGTTGCAGGTACAGATGGCGTTGGTACTAAACTACGTTTAGCAATCGACTTAAAAAAACACGATACGGTTGGTATTGATTTAGTTGCGATGTGTGTGAACGACTTAATTGTTCAAGGTGCTGAACCCCTGTTTTTTCTAGATTACTATGCAACTGGTAAACTAGATGTAGACACAGCAGCTGACGTAGTTACAGGTATTGGCAAAGGTTGTGAAATTTCAGGTTGTGCCCTAATTGGTGGCGAAACAGCTGAGATGCCAGGTATGTATGATGGTGAAGACTACGACATGGCAGGCTTTTGTACAGGCGTTGTAGAAAAATCAAAAATTATTGATGGCACAAAAGTAGCAGCAGGCGATCAGCTTATTGCACTTGCATCAAGCGGCCCTCATTCAAATGGCTTCTCTTTAATTCGTAAAGTACTTGAAGTATCAAAAGCTGATACCAGCGCTGACTTTGAAGGTAAAACATTAGGCGAAACCTTACTTGAGCCTACTCGTATTTACGTAAAACCTTTACTTGAGTTATTCAAAAACGTTGACGTACATGCGCTTTCGCATATTACTGGCGGCGGTTTTTGGGAAAACATTCCACGTGTATTACCCGCTTCAGCAAAAGCTGTAGTTAAAGGTGATAGCTGGCAGTGGCCACCTATTTTTAACTGGCTACAAGAAAACGGCAATATTACTACACACGAAATGTACCGTACATTTAACTGTGGTGTAGGTATGGTTTTAGTAGTTCCTGCAGACAAACTTGAGCAAAGCTTAACAATGCTAAAAGACTTGGGCGAAAATGCATGGCACCTTGGTGAAATTCAAGATGCAGCAGCTGGCGAAGAGCAAGTTGAAATTGTAGGTGGTGCTAAGTAATGGCACCGACTCGTCTGGTAGTTTTAATCTCAGGTAGTGGCTCTAATTTACAAGCCATCATAGATGCCTGCGAACGTGGCGAGATAAACGGACATATAGCGGCTGTTATTAGTAACAAAGCAGACGCTTATGGCCTAGAGCGTGCAAAAAAAGCAGGTATTGCTACAAAAGTGCTCAGTCATAAAGATTTTGACTCGCGCGAAGCGTACGATGCGCAATTAATGAACGTTATCGACTCTTTTATGCCAAATCTAGTTGTATTAGCTGGATTTATGCGTATTCTTACTCCTGGCTTAGTGCAAAAATATGTTGGAAAAATGTTGAACATTCATCCATCTTTGTTGCCTAAGTATCAGGGGCTGAATACCCACCAAAGAGCAATTGATGCAAAAGACGATGTTCATGGCGTAAGTGTTCACTTTGTTACTGAAGAATTAGACGGCGGTCCCGTTATTCTTCAGGCGCAAATACCTGTACTCAAGGATGATACAGCAGAAACATTAGCAAAACGCGTGCATGAGCAAGAGCATATAATTTATCCTTTGGTGGTCAAGTGGTTCAGTGAACACAGACTTACTATGGAAGCAGATTATGCAGTTCTTGACAAAAAACAACTTCCTGCACACGGCGCGCACTACTCACAATAAAAAAATAAGTGCCCTGTTGTTATGTGCGGGCGCTTTACTTCCAACTAGCCTAATTGCAGGCGAATTGACCCAATATCAAGCTAACTACGATATTTTACGCAAAGGTAAAAATCATGGTGAGGCTGTTCGTGAGCTCAAAAAAATGGGCGACGATACTTATGAACTAACATACCACAGCAATATTGAGTGGATGATTTTCTCTGATTCTCGTGAAGAAACATCAAAGTTTACCTTTAAAGATGGCAAGGTTACCCCGCATCATTACAATATGATCCGCACCGGTACAGGCCCAGATAAAGATTATAAAATTGATTTTGATACAACAAACAAAGTAGTGACTAGCAGCGCTAGCGAATACCCACTTAAATGCGAATGGACTGATGAATTTCAGGATGCTATTTCATACCAAGTGCAAGTGCGCGAAGGATTGAAAAAAGGCGAAACGAGCTTTTCATTCCCGCTTATAGACAAAAAAGGTAACCGCCGCGACTACAACTTTGAAGTTGTTGAAAAAGAGATGATCTCCCTACCTATCGGTAATGTAGAAGCCATTAAAGTAAAACGTTTATACGATAACGATAAACGCCAAGCAATTGCATGGTTTGCGCCAGAAATGGATTACATGCTGGTACGTATGTGGAAAGGCGAAAAAGGTATGGAGCAGTTTGAAGTTCAAATGAATTCATTTACTGTTACTGCGCCTACAGCTGTTGCGCCTGCAACAGCACAACAACCTCAAGAAGCTAACTAAATTTAATTAAACTAAAGTTAATATTTAAAATAGGTGGGCTAAATTAGCTCACCCATTTTAAACAATGCAAATTCCCCCGGCTCCATTTTTTGCCAACGCTCATCATTCGTCAAAGGCCTTGTAGCTATAACTGTTACTACATCGTTTGGTGTAGTCTCTTGTTGAAAATCAACCATCATGTCGGCATCAATCAACGTTGCTTTACCAAATGGTGCGCGGCGCGTTATGTAATGTAAGTTATTAGTGCAATACGCTAAAACAAACACCCCATCGGTCAATAACATATTAAACACCCCTTTTTCACGAAGGGTATGCGAAAGCTTAGCGGCGTATCTAAAAACCGACGCCATATTACTTGGACGCTTTGGGTATTTTTCACGAATTTTATCAAGTAACCAACAAAAAGCGAGTTCGCTATCGGTGTTACCTACTGGGCGATAGTACTGCGGTTTTAAATCATGATAATTAGATAGCTGACCGTTATGAGCGTAAGTAAGCTCGCGCCCCCATAACTCTCGCGTAAAAGGATGAGTATTTTCAAGGCATACTCTCCCGCGGTTACCTTGGCGAATATGGCTAATAACCGAGACACTTTTAATGGGGTATGCTTTAACGAGCTTTGCAATTTCAGATTGATAGCTCGGCTGCGGATCTTTAAAGGTTCTACAGCCTTTACCTTCGTAAAATGTAATACCCCAACCATCTTTATGTGGTCCCGTGTTTCCGCCACGCTCTAAAAGGCCTGAAAAACTAAAACAAATATCGGTAGGCACATTGGCTGACATGCCAAGTAATTCACACATTAATAAAATAACCCTTAAAAACCATACATTAAAATAAATAGCGTTATATTTGTGTATTAAGCGTACACTAATTTGCAGCCCGCTATAACGGCTATACTTACTTAAAAAGTGTCATTTTGCTATTAGATTTATTTATTTTTACGTTAACACTACTTACGGTTAATGCTTTGACTATACGATAGTTATTGTGCGTTCCTCTATCGGGTAATTAAATATCGTATTTAAGTTACTTTCTACTACAATTTAACATCGTTATGTACTTGAAAATTACTGTTACTAGCGCTACTCTAAGTGAGGTGGTCTGACCTCTATTAAGGAATAAAAATGACACTCATATTTACACTGGTTCTAATCGCGTTGCTTTGCACTGCGGTTTACCACAGAGCAAGTTGGAACACAGCACTTGGTGTTTCGGCTATAACTTTATTAATTGGTACCTTTGCAGGTGCTTTTGGTTTAATTAGCTGGTTGATCTTTTTGATCATCGCAGTTCCTCTTTCTGTTACTGGCCTTCGTCAGCAATATATCATCAAGCCTATTTTTGCTACGTTTAAAAAAGTAACGCCAAGCATGTCTGATACTGAAAAATCAGCTATTGATGCCGGTACGACGTGGTGGGAAGCTGACTTATTTTGCGGTAACCCAGATTGGAAAAAACTTCACCAATACCCAGTTCCTAAACTTACTATTGAAGAGCAAGCCTTTGTTGATGGCCCTGTTGAAGTAGTATGTAGCATGTTGGACGATTGGGAAGCAACGCACGAACTAACCGACCTTCCTCAAGATGTATGGCAATATCTAAAAGATAATAAATTCTTTGCCATGATCATCAAAAAAGAATACGGCGGTTTAGAGTTTTCTGCATTTGCACAGTCTTGTGTACTTCAAAAACTAACAAGTAAATCAACATTACTTTCGTCAATTGTTGGTGTACCGAACTCTTTAGGCCCAGGTGAATTATTACAACACTATGGTACAAAAGAGCAAAAAGATCATTACTTACCGCGCCTAGCGAGCGGTCAAGAAATTCCATGTTTTGCATTAACTTCGCCAGAAGCGGGTTCTGATGCAAGTTCAATTCCAGACTACGGTGTGGTATGTAAAGGGCAATGGAATGGTGAAGAGGTTGTGGGTGTTAGTTTAACGTGGAATAAGCGTTACATTACACTTGCCCCAGTGGCTACCGTGCTTGGACTTGCGTTTAAATTACAAGATCCAGACGGCCTAATTGGCGACAATAAAGAGCCAGGCATTACATGTGCACTTATTCCAACGGATACTCCTGGAGTAGAAATTGGTCGTAGACACTTCCCACTAAACGTACCATTTCAAAATGGCCCTACTCGCGGTAAAGACATTTTCGTACCACTTGATTATATTATTGGTGGTCCAGATATGGCTGGTCAAGGCTGGCGCATGTTGGTTGAATGTTTATCGGTTGGTCGTGCAATTACATTGCCGTCAAACTCTGCCGGTGGCATTAAAATGATTGCTATTGCGACAGGTGCTTATAGCCGCATTCGTCGTCAGTTCCGTTTACCTATAGGTAAAATGGAAGGTGTTGAAGAGTCACTAGCTAAATTAGCTGGTTACGCTTACAGCTCTGATGCTGCGGTTAGTATGTCTACGGGTGCTGTTGATTTAGGCGAAAAGCCATCTGTTGTTTCTGCCATTATTAAATACCACCTGACAGAGCAAATGCGTGATGCAACTATTCATGCAATGGATGTACTTGGCGGTAAGGGCATCATGCTTGGGCCAAATAACTATTTAGGTCGTGGCTATCAAGGTGCACCTATTGCCATTACCGTTGAAGGTGCAAACATCTTGACCCGTAATATGATTATTTATGGTCAAGGTGCTATTCGCTGTCATCCATTTGTACTTACCGAGCTAGGTGCGTGCGAAATTGAAGACCGTGAAGAAGCGCTTAACGTATTTGATAAAGCGCTGATGGGTCACATTGGTTTTACTATGTCGAACCTTGTACGTACTAAGTGGCTTGCTCTTACCGGCGCTCGTTTTACAAGTGTGCCGTACAACGACGAAACCGCTGAGTTTTACCGTATAGCGTCACGCTTTAGTGCATCACTTGCTCTTATGTCAGACATTAGCATGGCAGTATTTGGTGGTTCACTAAAACGTAAAGAACGTATTTCAGCACGTTTAGGTGACTTACTTAGTTACTTATACTTAGTGTCTGCAACGCTTAAGCGTTACAACGATGAAGGCCGTAAAAAAGAAGATTTTGCTCTAGTAAAATGGAGTTGCCAAGATCACCTTTACCATTGCCAACGTGCACTTGCTGATTTAATTAATAACATGCCTTCGGCTCCACTACGTGCCGTGTTAAAAGTATTGTTATTCCCGTTTGGTCGCCCGGTTCGTAAACCAACTGACCAACTTGAGCATAAACTTGCGCAACTACTACAAGTACCTAGTGAAACGCGTAACCGTTTAGCAAGCTATGTATACTTAACAAATGAGCCGCTTAACCTTGTAGGTCGTCAAGAGCAAACGCTTAAAGACGTACTTGCTGTTGAGCCATTATTTGACCGTGTATGCAAAGAAAAAGGTCTTAAACTGCCATTCTTCCAGCTTGATAAAGTAGCGCAAATGGGGCTTGAAGCTGGCATATTAAGCCAAGCAGAGGCTGATAAACTAGCTGCTGTTGAGCAATCTCGTTTAGATGTTATTAACGTTGATGACTTTGACCCTGCTGACTTACTTGCAGGCAAAGCCGCACGTAATAGCGTTAAAAAAGAAGCTGATGCTGCTTAACTAATTTAGTAAAGCAAGCACCCCAGCTGTAAAAAAAATCCAAACCAGCGCATAATGCGCTGGTTTTTTTGTGCAAAATTAACCTGCAACAAACACCACGGTAAACCTAAACTCAACAAAATAATGTTTAATCTCTCAAACGTAATGCTGTAAGTTACAAAGGTCTCTAAAAACAACAGCATACTAGGTATAAACTGGCTAATATAAAACGTCCGTGCTTTTTGGCATGTATTAAAAAACAAGCGATATTGTGCATAAATTTTAGCGCAATCAAATTGTAATGAGCTGCAAAATAATACAATAAAAGCCATCGCCACAGCATCAAGTATATTAACGAGATCAGCACGCTCAGCGACTAACGTAGTCGAGGCCATAAACACACATAAAAGTAACGACATACGCCATACCAGTGTCCAGCTGTGATTTATAAAGTAGCAAGACCAAAAACCAAACAGTGACCGAACACTAACACGCCCATTTATATTAACTCTAGGTATAAGCAAGCTAATGCTAAAGATGATTGAAAAACCAATATGATAAATAAGCGGCGATATGTTGATGGGAGTGAATAAAAAAAGGCCGCTTAACATAAAACCATAAACTAGTGCGCTAGGTTTGTATAAACACACAATGCCTAATCCTAACTGAATAAACATAAATACTATAAAATGCGGCACCTTTAACCACTGTTCAAAGGTAAGATCAAGCGCTATCAACAAACTAGCGATAAGCCAGCCATTGCTGATAAATAACAATTTAATATCGGCAAGGTGAAGCCAGCTAGGGTGAGCGATCGTAAGTTGAAACAGCCGTTGGTTACTATTTTTTAATCGCCAGTTTCATTGCGCTTATCATCACGCTTTGCAATAACAAGTAAAATAGTGCCATTTGCGCGCCATATAAAGGCGTATCTGCACTATCTATAATTTTCCCTAAGCCTAAAAAAAGCAATAATACAAAACCAAGAGCGGATGATCCCAACACCACTAAAAATAACAAACCAAAGTTTTTTAGCTGTTGAAGCAATTGCTTAAGCTCAAACGTGTACGCTAAATACCGGTAACCTATAAACGCGAGATACTTATTAAGTTTGCTTTTTATGCTTATGATACTCATAGCGAGACACACTTAAAACCATGCTCAATAAACACAGCGGGCTCATGGCAAGTAATGATAATTTGCCCATTGGGTTTGTCAGCCAAATAAGCATCGAGTTGGCTTAAAAGAGTGTGAATACTGGTTTGATCGAGCGCAGCACTCGGCTCATCTAATAATAAATAAGGTGATTTACGCATTAATGCTAAAATTAGCTGGCATTTTTTTGATTGCCCGACGACAGTGCTTCGAATCGCGTATTTAAAAATGCATTAAAGTTAAACCCGTTAACCAGCGAATGGGGCCAATCGCAACCTAATGTGTTAACAGATAAATCAATAATTTGATTTGCAGTTAAAAAATCTGGTAACGCAATACGGTCACTGGCAATTGCTACGGTTTTTGTTGAAGTGTTCAATCGGCTACCAGCAAATAAAAGTGAACCACTTTGCGGCTTTTCAAGTCCTGCTAGCATCATCAGTAATGTCGTTTTTCCTTGGCCGTTAGGCGCTTCAATACACCCCTTTTGATCTGAAAAAACTTTGTTGTAATCCTTAAAAACAACATTGCCTGAAAATTGCTTATTTAAGCTTATGACTTCAATCATAAAATATCCCTCTAAACTGACTATTCATTATAAGAATTCTGTTATGAGAAACAACTAATACCAATTCGCTTAATTAAGTGATCTATTTTGAGGATGGAGAAACGTGTTGATAGCTAGGAAAAAAATTCGCTATTTAGTTTTTCTAAATGAGAATTTTTTAACACAGGTAGCGACACGTTTAGCCCCGCAAAATGATTAAGTATTATTGCGGATTGGTATAATGATTGGAGCGGTGCTCTAGCTCACACTGCATACCACCCATGAAAAAATTAAGGTTGTTAAAATCGCTGAAATAGCTTCTGGCACGAGTAAATACTTTAACTAGCCGTTATACCCGATAATAGCTAATTACGTCCTGTGTGACACCTGGGGCAATTTAAGACTGGAGCGGTATTCAGTGCTGAGTGTTTAACTATTCATGGAGATAGAAGAAGATGAATATTTAGGAATAAGAGGAATATTAAAAAGTCGATTTTTTAGCTTATAGACAAAGAATGTTTTACTAAATTATTTAATCAAGGATTTTATAAACTTGTTATTGAGGAAATAACAAGTGGCGGAGTGGACGGGACTCGAACCCGCGACCCCCGGCGTGACAGGCCGGTATTCTAACCAACTGAACTACCACTCCGCAGTGGTATGTGCATGGGGTAATGCACTTACTAATTTTAATCATGATATCAAATGGCGGAGTGGACGGGACTCGAACCCGCGACCCCCGGCGTGACAGGCCGGTATTCTAACCAACTGAACTACCACTCCGCAGAGATATCATTATACTTGTTATTACTTAATTTGTTGGCGGAGTGGACGGGACTCGAACCCGCGACCCCCGGCGTGACAGGCCGGTATTCTAACCAACTGAACTACCACTCCAGCATACAAATTTTGTAATATAACATTGTTTAAATAGTTGGCGGAGTGGACGGGACTCGAACCCGCGACCCCCGGCGTGACAGGCCGGTATTCTAACCAACTGAACTACCACTCCGCAGAGATATCATTATACTTGTTATTACTTAATTAGTTGGCGGAGTGGACGGGACTCGAACCCGCGACCCCCGGCGTGACAGGCCGGTATTCTAACCAACTGAACTACCACTCCAGCGCATATTTAAACTGTTATTTTTTCTTATTGGCGGAGTGGACGGGACTCGAACCCGCGACCCCCGGCGTGACAGGCCGGTATTCTAACCAACTGAACTACCACTCCATAATAAGAATATGTTTTACAACCATACGTTGTGTAAGTGTTGGCGGAGTGGACGGGACTCGAACCCGCGACCCCCGGCGTGACAGGCCGGTATTCTAACCAACTGAACTACCACTCCAGCTTTTACTTACAAGTTTTACGAAAATGGCGGAGTGGACGGGACTCGAACCCGCGACCCCCGGCGTGACAGGCCGGTATTCTAACCAACTGAACTACCACTCCATATTTCCGTTGCTGTTTAGGTCTCCCTGACAGCGGCGTGAATAATACGAACCAACCCCTATTTCGTCAAGGGCTTTTTTGTTTTTTTATAGGTTTTTTAGTCATCTGTCATCGAAAGGTTTAAAATTTCACCTGATCTGTCATTTTTTGAGCCATTTTTACCGACTTGATTTTTTTCTGTGTCGGCAACATCACCCTCACTTGTTTTCTTTTTCTTTAAAAAAGGCAGCTTCACTTTAAATTTAATCGGTTTTTTCTGAACAAATATACGAATTAACAACCAACCGAGTAATAAAATGAGCGTATTGCAGCCTACAATTAAACTAATAATTGTAGATGTGGCCATTTTTTCTTCAACAGGCTCACTCTCAATCATTTTATCTGGCGTAATAATCGTTGCAGGATCAATTTCGGGCACCGCTTCTATGGGTCGTTCTATCTCAAATTTATACGTTGGTAGCGTTGCCATAAATTCACGACCGTTAATATTAGTGCCAAAAACAGACAGTTCAACACTATATCTACCCCAATCATAATTTTTAACACTAAGTTGTCGTGAGTCTTTAGCAGCAGCATCTATGGTAAACATTTGCTCTTCGTTATTGGGATAGTAGATTTTTCCCTGGATGATGACTGTTTCTGGCTTAACAATAATTGGGTCTATATTTATAGTTAACAGATGCTCGTCTGTGTCTTGCTCTGCTAACGCGACTTCGGTTACAAAAGGTGGCTCGTGCACTTCTATTGTATTTTGCACAATGCGACGCTGCAGCAGAGGTGTTGCCACGTAAAGCTCTGGTGTCCATTCACCCGCAGGGAAATCTAAAGTAAACTCGCCGGTAAATACACCATCTTTAGGGCGCTCATCAAATCCACGTCCATCGTCTTTAAATTCAGCTACTTCTTGAATGCCTGCGCCAAAGTTAGCAAAGTTTTCATTGTTGGTACTTACAAAGTCAACATTAAGGCTAACAACATCTCTAAATAGGTTTGTATTAATTGGCTCACCGTCATTTAGTATTTTTCCGGTGATTTTTATTGTCTCCCCCCTAAACAACATTGAAGGAAGAGGCTCTGCTTCAAGAGATATCTCGCCTAATACAACTATTCTGCTGTCGGGTAAAATACTGCCTATTACTTGCCAAGGACCTGCCATAGGTTTTTTTATGGTTACTAAATCGTAGCTGAGTTCATCAAACCAATCTAAGTTAGGGTTTTTAACTGAGTCAGTAGCAAAGTACTTACTGCCATCGGGCCTCACTAAAATAACAGCATGTGCACCTGATTTTCTAAAAAAAAGCAGTGTTATTTCATCTATTTTGCTATCTATGCGAAAACGATTATCAAGTAAAGGGATCTCATTTTGATGCCCATCGCGCTTGAGCACTTCTACTTGTTTTACGCCATATGCATTGCCAGTAAATAAACTAGCTGCACATAACGCTGTTACAAAATACATCGTTTTCATTAAATCGCCTTATTCAGCGCGCCATATACATTGGCCGCCTTCTTTGTTTACAAGATCTAATCGTGCTTCGTGTGCGCTTTGCTCAGCGTCGCTTGCTCGTAATACAACTAATGGGGTTCTATCACTATTTAAACGCTTTATACCGCCCTTCTGTTGCTCGCTGCCGTCATCTTTATTTTGATTCAAATTTAGCTTTGTTTGACCACCCGTCATGGCAAGGTACACATCGGCTAAAATCTCAGAATCCAGTAGCGCGCCGTGAAGCGTTCGTTTACCGTTATCTACATCGTAACGACGACATAATGCATCAAGGTTGTTCTTTTGACCTGGATGCAAGTCACGCGCCATTTTAAGCGTGTCGAGAACTTGACAAAAAGTATCTGTTTTAGGATAACCCTGATTAAGCAGCGCAAATTCGTTATCCATATGACCAACATCGAACGGTGCGTTATGAATAACTAACTCTGCCCCTTCAATATAGTCGAAAAACTCTTGGGCAATTTGATGAAACAACGGTTTATCACGTAAAAATTCGTTAGTGATACCGTGAACGTCGATTGCTTCTTCTTCACTTGGGCGTTGTGGGTTTATATAAACGTGAAAGTTATTGCCTGTTAAACGGCGATTTACTAACTCTACACACCCAATTTCTATAATACGATGCCCTTGTTTAGGGTCTATGCCGGTGGTTTCTGTATCTAAAACTATTTGTCTACGTGCCATATCGAATTTTGCCTGATTCTGGTATCTTTCTATAATCACTTTATTGTACATAAGATCAAGGTAAAACAGTGCAAAAAACCGTAGAGATTTACACCGATGGCTCATGTTTAGGTAATCCAGGCCCCGGCGGTTATGGTATTTTTATGATTTATAACGGCCACGAAAAAGAAATGAGCCAAGGTTATAAACTCACAACGAATAACCGAATGGAAATGCTCGCGGCTATTGTAGCCCTAGAATCACTCACTCGAGAATGCGAAGTAAATCTAACAACCGATAGCCAATATGTTAAGCAAGGTATTGAATCGTGGATCACTAACTGGAAAAAACGTGGCTGGTTAACATCAGCTAAAAAGCCGGTTAAAAACGTCGATTTATGGAAACGCCTAGATAAAGCCTGTAGCGAGCACAATGTAACCTGGAAATGGGTTAAAGGGCATAGCGGCCATAAGTACAACGAAATAGTTGACGATTTAGCGCGCGATGCCGCTGGCAGTAAAGATTTACTAGAAGATGTAGGCTACCAGCCTTAATTTATTCTAAGCTAGTTGCTGTTATACCAATTTTATTAAAAACATGTTCATTCTATCGCATTATATAACTCACTAACTGCGTTAAAAATTATTCATATAGAACAACTATATGTCACAATTTCGCCTTGTTAATGTGCTATTTTCTTAGCGCTATAATAAATCACTTATTTAATGCAATTGGTATTATTTTCTTGCTCGCACGATTTAAAGTGTTGCTTTGACGTTTGTCTAAGCCCTGCCCCTTTTACTGGCGCAAACTGCGGCCTTGCATGCCACTTAGGTTTTATTGGCGTAAGTGGCGCAACTCTTTTTCGTGCCACCAGCATATAAACACTGCCCATCGGTTTTAAATACTGTTTTGCAAAAGTCCGCCAAAACTCAAACCTTGATAGCCTATTACCTCTTGCCAGTGATGAATAAATAAAACGTTCGTCACTTACAATTTCAAAACCAAGTAAGTTTAGCCAATCTTTAACCCTCGCAGGTGTAAAAAAGCGCCCCGTCCATGGTAATTTCTGACCACTAAAAGGCAGCATTTGTGCAAGTCCGCACAAACTAAACGGGTTAAATCCCGTAATTACTATATAGCCGCCCGGAATAAGTGTGCGATGTGCTTCTCGTAAAATGTGATGTGGGTCTGAATGATACTCTAAGCAGTGACTTAGTATGCATGCATCAATACTGTGCTCGTAAAATGGCAGTTCATCTATGTCAGCAACTACCCCAGTGTAAGGCCCAGGCTCTGCAACACACACCTGGTGTTTAATCGTACTTATACTTGTATTTAATTCGCCACTTAAATTACCTAGCTTAAGCATATGATAGCCAAACATACGCGGCAGCCATTGCTCCATTTTGCGTTCAATATCTTTGCGCAAATAATCCCCATGAGGAAACTGTTGCCACGACAGTGGTTTGGGTCCTTCTTGAAAACTAAGGGCTGGTTTCATTTTTTGAGCTCGTTATACTATGCGGTAAGTGTCACTTTATAGAGCAATTTACCATGGTGCAAGTCAAAGCAATTAAAGCCTTTTCTGATAATTACATTTGGTGTTTAACTACCGATAATAGTAACCAAGCATGGGTAGTCGATCCAGGCCAAGCACAGAGCGTATTAGCGTATCTAGCTGAGCACAAACTAACGCTTGGTGGTATTTTAATTACGCATCATCACTACGACCACACTGATGGCGTAGCTGCATTAGTTGTCGCCTATCCAGATATATCGGTTTATGGCCCCGCAAATAGTCCATTTAAAGGCGTCACTCACGCACTCACGGATGGTCAAAGCATCAGTGTGCTTAATATTAACTTTAATATTTTGGCAACTCCTGGGCACACGCTTGATCATATTTGCTATACAAATGATGAACTTGCTTTTACAGGCGATACATTGTTTAGCGGTGGATGTGGGCGCTTATTTGAAGGCACGCCAAAGCAAATGTGGGGATCATTTAATAAACTAAGAGAGCTGCCTGCAAGCTGCAGTGTGTATTGCACGCACGAATACACGCAAGCTAATCTTGCCTTTGCCAAAGCGGTTGAACCACGTAACCCAGAACTCCTTGCGTACAGTAAAAAAGTAGACGAATTACGCAGTAATAACCAAATCTCCCTACCCACTTCTATTGGACAGGAGCTAAAAATAAATCCATTTATGCGTAGCGATTTGCCAACCATTACAGAGTTAGTGCCAGAAAAATTCATCTCGGTTACAAAAAACAATGAACCTTGGGGAAACTTTGCTAGTCTGAGACAGTTCAAAGACAATTTTTAATGCACAAACTAATACTTTAATATTTATTTTATTAGAATCATTAACTTAAGATATAGTGATGATTCTATTTCTGCGTTTTAAAAAGTCATTAAGTGGCAATGTTAACTCATAACAGGTAGTATTCGCCGAGTTTTTTACCCGATGTATTGGTATTTATGAATAAATCTCCCCTATTAGTAGCCTTGGCGTTAGCGCTAAGTGGTTGTCAAACTGTGACAACTCTAGACTCAGACTCTCAAGTCGCCACGCAAGCAAACCAACAACTCGAAGGCGCAAGTCCTAACGACATTAACAATGCATTGATGGTAAACGCACAATATCAGCAAGTTGACCCTGATGAGCAAGAAGCTCCCGTGTTTGATGATGTGTGGGAGCGAATTCGCTACCAACTTTCTATCGAAATACCGCAAAACCGCCCTGTTGTTACTGAACGTAATTATTACGCTCGCCACCAAGCCTATTTAGATCGTATTTCTAAACGTGCAGAACCTTACTTACACTTTATAGTTGAAGAAGTAGAAAAGCGCGAAATGCCAATCGAAATTGCACTACTGCCTATTGTAGAAAGTGCATTTGACCCGTTTGGTTATTCTAATCGCAGCGCATCGGGCATTTGGCAGTTTATGCCTGCAACCGGTGAGCGATTCGATTTAAAACAAAACTGGTGGTACGACGGTCGTCGCGACATAGTGCAATCGACTCGCGCAGCACTTGACTACTTATCGTATTTACATAAAACACTTGAAGGCGATTGGCTAAATGCGATTGCTGCTTACAACTCGGGTGAAGGGCGCTTGATGCGCGCTATTAAAAAGAATCGTAAAAAGCATTTACCTACCGATTTTTGGTCTCTTGATTTACCTAGCGAAACAACAGCCTACGTACCAAAGTTATTAGCACTTGCCGATTTATTAAAACGCTCAGATGATTTTAACGTTACATGGCAACCAGTAATTAATGCACAAGTGGTTGAAGTGGTTGATGTTGGATCGCAAATAGATTTAGCGCTTGCTGCTGATATGGCTGATATGACGCTTACTGAGTTATACAGATTAAACCCTGGTTTTAACCGCTGGGCAACTGATCCTAATGGCCCTCATTCTTTATTATTGCCTGTTGATAAAGCAGAGGAATTTAGCCAAAAACTAGCAAACACTGATGTTAAAAACAGATTACGCTGGCAGCGTTATATTGTGGCTCGAGGCGACAGCTTATCGGTAATTGCCAAAAAGTTTACAACAAGCTCAAGTGCAATCCGATCGCTTAATAAACTCAAATCAAATACGATTAAAGTAGGCCAAGAGTTATTAGTCCCGCTTACTGATGGCGCTATAAATAGCGAGCATTTACCAAAGCAGATGCGTTTAGCTGCTAATAAAGCAACTCGCACAAAGCTTTCGCACACAGTTAAAAGTGGCGATACATTATGGGACATTAGCCGCGAATATGACGTAACTATGGATGAGCTGGCTAAATGGAATAAGCTAAAGAAAAACTCTGTACTGCGCCTAAATCAAAAACTAACTGTGTATAAGTCAGCTAATAAACCACAAGCAACGGCAAGTACCAACCGTACTATTACATACAAAGTACGCCGTGGTGACTCACTTGCACGTATTGCGTCTAAGTTTAATCTAAGCGTTAACGAAATTATTAAGTGGAATAATTTAGCAGGTCAAAAATACTTACAACCTGGCCAAAAGCTAAAACTTAAAGTAGATGTCAGAAGTAGTTAATTTATAAAGCTATAAAAGCAAAAAGGAGCGCATGCGCTCCTTTTTTAATACCTTAAAGTTAAGGATTAAGCAGCTAGTTTTTCTAGCCATACTTTTAACCAAGGCTCAGTTACTGGCCATGGTTCAAAATCTTCACATGCATCTATTTCTAGGCGGTTGCCCACAGGCTTTGCTTGTAAATCGCGTAGTAGCTCGTCAAAGCTTCGCCCAGCGCCACAAAATGTATCGCCGTAACATCTGTCACCCATTGCAATTACACCAAACGGTTTATCGGTAAGCATTGGGAAAGTGCTATTCATTGCAAAGTACAATCCTGCCAAATTACTCGGTACATCACCTTGCCCTGTTGTGGAGGTAACAATTAAAATATGCGATGCATTTTTTATATCATCAAGTGATGCTTCAGTAATTACTGTAGCAGTATGACCCGCTTGCTCAATTGTGGTTGCAACTTCATCGCTTAAACGCTCTGCACCGCCATTAACGCTGCCTACAAAAATACTAATATGTGCCATTAATAATCCTTTTCTTGCTCTGGCCAACCTAGCTGCTTACATATTTCAAGCATGTCTTCACCTAGTGGCGCTTTAATTGTTATTGATTCATTACTATAAGGGTGCACAAAACTAAGCTCTGTTGCAAATAACATTAAGCGTCTTAGCTCAAAATGCTCCCTAAAAAATTGATTATGCTGGTTATCACCGTGATTTACGTCACCAATAATAGGCAGTGATAAGTGCTTTAAGTGTCTGCGAATTTGATGCTTGCGCCCTGTTTTTGGAAAACACTCAACCAACGAGTAACGCACTGTTGGGTACTTACCAATAGGAATAGGCAATGCAACTTGGTGCAAGCAATTAAACTGGGTTTGCGCTTCTTGCGGTGCTTTGTCTTGATCTGCAAATTTATCGGCTATTTTATCAAGTTCTTCTTTAAGCGGTTTATCTAAAAATACTGACTCTGGCGCAAAGCCGCGCACTAAGGCTAAATAGCGTTTAGCAATAGTACCTTCAATAAATAGCTGGTTCATATCGCGAGCTGCTTCAGAGCTCAGTGCAAACAGCAATACGCCCGACGTAGGTCTATCGAGCCTATGTACTGGAAATACATGCTGCCCTAGCTGGTCGCGCAACATTTGCATAGCAAACTGGGTTTCGTGTTTATCTAAAAACGAGCGATGCACTAATAAACCTGAAGGCTTATTTATAGCCACATAGTTTTCATCTTGATACAAAATAGTCAGCTCGCCATATTCAATAGGCGCTGGACGCTCACTCATTTGGTTCTCCTAAAAAGGTATCAAGGGCTGTTAATAATTCAATTATTTCATCGCTCCCTGCTTTATTCACAAGTGTCATTTGCGCCATAGGGGCAATAGCAAAATTACGTGGCAGTGGTTGCTTATGTGTTATTAATTGCTGTATTTTTTCAATAAATACAAATTGTAACCACTGCTCAAATGCCATTGTATCGTGACAAAAAGGAGTATTTGAAAGCAGTGCATCAGCGTCTATTGGCTCACTTTGCCAAAGCGCGTGTTTTTGTAAAAGTGCCGTTAGCTGCACTAAATGAGTTTGGGTTTGCTGGTACATAACCACCCTCTTTTATATATGTAATGCAATTATACCCTGTTCCCTCATAGGCGGCTATGACGTATAATTAATGTAATTTTGCAGTAAAAACAGTTGAGAAAACAATGAGTGATCAAATAGCTACATTAGGTCAGCTTTTAGATGGTGCGGGTACTCAGTGGCGTGCTTTTGATATTGGCAGGCACATTACTAAGCTTGATAAAAAACAATTTTTAGCTATTGAACAAGCCCAAGTGCCTTACCCTTATCCTCTTGCTGGTCATGCTTGGCTCGCTATTCAATTTTGGGATACTAAAGCCAGTAAAGAACCTTATGTATGGTTTTTAAAGTTTCCACTTGATGAGCAAAGTATGCTTGTAAGTGCTAGTCGCGATCACTTTGCTGATATGGTTATTCAAGCGCTAGGCACTGAAGTCACAGGTGAGCAAGCCGATGGGAAACTTGATAATAACCCTTATGTTTTTACACCAAACGCAAATAAATTAGCGGCATTTAACGCCCAAGTAAAAGTACTATTAAAACAGCCTGCGTCGCAGTATTACGAGCATGCACAGTTATACTTTAGCGGTAAAATTGGTTTTGATAATTGGCAAAGTGTTGCACTGCAGGGTATTGCCGATTTTGCACTACGCTTAGACAGCGATACAAACTTAAGTAATTTGCAAAAAGCATGGGCGCATTTACCTATTGAAGTACTGCAACCACTCAGTGCCATGCTTGAACACGTTGAAATACCAACATCAATGAGTGAGTTACTTGTTGATTACGCACAGGCCGCAATTAGTAATAACGATACATTAGCTATAACCGCAGCACTAAGATCTGTTTCAAAAGGTCAAGCTCAAGGGTTATGCGCTCAATTAGTCGATACTGTACTAAGCTCACCGGTAAGACACGACTCTGACGTGTTACTAACAATAGCTGGGCGGTGTTTTAAGCAATTAGAAAACCCTGAACGCTTACATGTATTTATGGATAATTGCGCACATCATCAAAAAATTGAAGAATTGTTTCCAAGTATTTTTGCTGACTTAGTTGCAATACCGACTATTCGCCCGCATTTATTAGGCTTATTACGTAAAGAAAATCGTAGCGAAACCCTCGCGCGTGCAATTGGAAGGTTATTCTCTTAAATGGCAAGTTTATGGACGTTCATACTTATTGGTAGTGTAATTTACTTATTTTGGCTTAACCGAAAGGTTGCTGAAGCGGCGAACGTTCATGCTAAACGTCAAAGTGAGCAATTGCAGGTGCAATTGATGAGTGTTGCATGCACAAAACGCCGCTTTGGTTTTTTAAAGAACGGCAAGCCAGGCATCAAAAGTGAATTTATATTTGAATTTTCAAGCGATGGTGAAAATGCTTATCAAGGTGTGTTAATTATGGAAAATGAGTTTTTGAAAAGTGTGGTTGTTCCACCGCATAAAATATAAAACTGAATATACTTTAAGAGTATTTGTCTTAAGTTGATAAACTTAATTCAACACAAAAAACTAAGGCGTAACTAAAGTTACGCCCCAATTGGACTGCATCCTGCTAGATATCCATTATCTTAAATCCGTATTATCATCCCCTGAACGAGTAAACAACCTTGTTTACCCTCACATTGCATCCTGCAATATCCATAGCCACCTTGGCAAACCCACGAAATCTATCGTTTGGCTACATACTGTAGCATCATCCCTGGTAATCCTTTTAAGTAGCTCCTGCCACTTTTTGCATCCTGCAATATCCATAGCCATCTTGGCAAACCCACGAAATCTATCGTTTAGCTACATCCCGTAGCATCATCCCTGGTAATCCTTTAAAGTAGCTCCTGCCACTTTTGCATCCTGCAATGTCCACTTGCCATCTTGGCCGTCCTACGTAAACTAACGCTCCTGCTACTTCCTGTAGCGTCATCCGTGATTATCCTAAAGTAACTCCTAGCTACTAAGTGCTTCATGCACTTCCTTATTCTTCCTTGTATCCGTTTTAGCTTGTCCTTTATGCTTCCTGCTAGCGTCCGCTATGTTGCCTATTCCGTATCCTTGGCAGTAACTCAATCATTGAGCTATGTCGTCTTGACAAAGAGAAGTTTAAAGCAATCAGGGGGGAGAAGTAGGACTTAACACTAAATAAATAAACGTCACAAAAATGAAAAAATAAAAATAAACTTTAAATAACAATAACTTGAATGAAAAAAAGGCTACTTATTAATAGCCTTTAACTGACAATGCTCACGATAATGTGAGATATATCTCACGGCCTTATGTCCGTTTGGGCGCATTGGCTTACATCATAATTTTAAATAGTTGGCTCAATTATTGATTTAAATAGTAACTCGCCCTCTACTTGGTTAAAAGTAAGGTGTTTAAATGCTTCAAACTTTTCGGTTTTAAAAAATTCAGTGTGTTCTCTACGCGTTACAAATACAGCCATCCCCGTTGACTCAGCGTTACATTTAACTAAATCATCAAGCCCTCGTAGTAAGTAACGACCAAACCCTTGCCCATGAAAATGTGGATCTACGGCAATAAAAGCTAAAAAGTAGTAATTGCCTTTCTCTTTAAGGGCATCTCTAATTGTTTGTTCTTTATCTATTAATTGATTTGTTTGTAAGTAGCCCGCACTCAGCATTAATTTTAAACGCCAGTGCCAATAACGCTGCGCTTGTAATTGGCTATTAGATTCAAATACACACGCTACTGCTTTTAATTTATCGTTGCGGTATAAACCAATTAATGGCTGCTTTTCTTGCCAAAAACTACTGAGCTCTTCGCGAATTAATGATCGTAATTTTTTTTCGTATACTGATTTATTTTCGTCATTGTAGCTAAGCATGTTTTGTAATACAGGATCGTCATGATAAGCCTGATAAATTAGGCTTGCTGCAGTGCTAATATCTTCTGCGGCTAAATACTGTACGCTGAACGTATCAGCTGGCGTGGTTACACTCATTGTATTTCCTTTATTATTTTAGCTGTAGACTGTTTAACTTTATACCTAACTATATACCTAAAATTATTAACCGTAAATTCAGCGAGAGTTTAACTAGCTAGGAGTAGAGTTAATCCTTAGAATAAGTTTTCATTCGTTTAAAGGAGCAATATCATGGATACGACTAAACACGACATCAATACACTATTTGCACAGCTTGGATTACCTAATTCTGATGAACAAATAGATGCATTTATTGCCTCACATGAATTAGAAGACACAACACTACTCCAAGAAGCTTCTTTTTGGGATGAGGCACAACAGCACTTTTTAGCTGAATCGCTTGCACAAGACGGTGATTGGAGTGAAGTAATTGACGAGTTAGATGTACGCATTCGTCAAAGTAAGTAATTTTATTTAATGTACCCTCCCTTATTTATTGCTAACATAGCATCTGCGCAGCATTTATATGCTGCGTATTTATTTTATTAAAGAGTTATATATCTAATGAATTCAGTTGTATTTGATGCAATTAAAGCCCTTCTTGATGAAGGCAAAACCCCTACTGTAGCACTAACTAAAAGCCGTTTGGCACAACCGGTTCCAATGCCGATGATTATTGCAGCAGTAAGCCAATATAAAAACAATCCTGATTCAATTAATAACTTCATGAGAAACCCACAGCAGTCAGATAATACTGAGCTTAAAACAAGTCAATTAGATAGAATTGAGCAAAAACTCGATAAACTTCTTGCACTGCTAGAACAAAAATAATTTGAGACTATAAATGTTCGTTGTTGATTTAACTTTTGATTGCTACCAAGACACCACCCTAGAACAAGCCGAACAAGCAATAAATCGCTTAGTAAATGCACTGCGTTTTAATGGTCAAATAATGGGCGAAGAATTTCCAACCGTTTTAAAAGATGGATTTTTTATTACCCGTGTAATGTGCCCTACTGAAGATGCAATGCACCCGCTAAATAACAGCCCGTTTGTTAAGCACAGTATCGAAAAGTTACATAGTGCGGGGCTACTTGCGCCAAAAGTAAAAGTGATTGGACAAGATATTCACTCCAATGGTGCTGACTGCTGTAAAGAACCATCAAGTTATATTTTATACACAACCTATGTGCATACGTGTAGCCCGCTTTATTGTGGTGATGACTTTTTGCCTGTGCCGTTATTTCGTATTCCGGCAATTGCTAATGGTGACTATAAAACGCTTATAAAATGGCAAGAAGATTGGCAAGCCTGCGATCAAATTCAAATTAATGGCGCAACCCGTTGTGAGTTTCCGGCACTTGAAGAAATATCGAGTATCCAAAGCGACTTATACAGACGCGGAAAAGACATAACAAAGCGAATTAGTTTTTTAACTAAAAAGTCAACCTATTATTATTTATACCGTGTAGGCGGCGTAGATAAAGCGTCTGAACTTGAACGAAAATGCCCTAGCTGCAATGGCGATTGGAAATTACCTGAATCGTGGTTTGGGTTATTCGACTTTAGGTGTGAGCCGTGTGGCTTAGTGTCGAATATATCGTGGGATTTTCAGTAACCACTTTAATGAGCGCTTGAAATCAGCTTAGTGATGACGCTAAGCTGATTTATTAAACACGTTTTAAACCTCTAATGCCTTTAAAAAAGCATTAATGTTAGGTGCAAGTACATGGTGTGTTTTTTTGCCTACGTGCTCTAAACATACTTCACCAGTGTGCACCAATACACTTACTAGTAAATCATCTTGACCTGTTAAACCAATAAATACCGTTTCTGGCTGCTTGAGCTTGCGTTTCATTAAAACGTGACCCGTTATATTTTGCTGTAACAAATTAAAATCTTCTTCGTTCCATGCTTGTAGTAATTCAACCTGATGCCCATCAATAACTGCTGAAATGCTTCCACCGTACATATGCCCATATAGCTCGCTAAGCTCTTTTGGGAAATCAAGCTCAAGTGCGCTGGCTAAATCATTAAGCGAACCTGCAGGTTGCTGACGCGCCCCCTGCCATTGAATGTTACCTTGCTCGTCAACCTCGCCAACTTCACACGGGCTTGGCCATTGCTCGTCGTGCACAATAAGTGGGTACTTTGCGGTATTTTTCAGGGTATTTTCGCTAAATGTTTGATGAAGTTGTTCTATAAGCAATGCAACAGACATACTGTGAAACTCATTTAAATTAGATATAATGTCCCTATTGTAACTATTTAAGAGCAAACATGACAGATTACAGCAATTCTCCAGACCTTAAAGGTAGCGTATTAGGCCAATCTACTGAGTATGTAGATGTGTACACGCCAAGCTTGCTTTTCCCTATTGCGCGCAAACTAAATCGTGATGCTTTAAATATTGACGAAGCAGAGCTTCCATTTAAAGGCCAAGACATTTGGACAGGTTACGAGCTTTCATGGCTAAACAATAAAGGTAAACCGCAAGTTGCCGTAGCCTTATTTACCTTTGAATGCCAAAGCAGCCATATTATTGAGTCAAAGTCGTTTAAACTTTATTTAAATAGCTTTAACCAAACCCGATTTGAAAGCATTGATGTAGTAAAAAAGTACTTAATTGATGACTTATCAAACGCGGTTAACAGCCCTATCAAAGTGACTTTATATAATCCTGATGATTACAATTGCTTACCGTGTACGGCGCTGCCAGGTGAATGTATTGATGACTTAGATATTGAAATTAATAATTACGATATTGATGCTAATTCACTTAAAGCAAAAAGTGATAACGTAGTTACTGAAACGCTCTATAGCCATTTACTTAAATCAAACTGTTTAATTACCTCCCAGCCTGACTGGGCAAGTGTGATCATACGATACACAGGCGAGCAAATATGTCGCGAATCGTTACTGCGTTATTTAATTTCGTTCAGAACGCATAACGAATTTCATGAGCAATGTGTTGAGCGTATTTATAGCGATTTAACAACACAGCTTAATATTAAAGAGTTAGAGGTTTACGCGCGTTATACTCGTCGCGGTGGGCTTGATATAAACCCGTATCGCTCTACGCATTATAACGACACGCCATTTGCAGTTAAAATTAATCGTCAGTAGATTTTTTTACACTGGAATATCGGTATTAAAAAAAGGAGCCTGGGCTCTAATGCCGTTCACTTAAGGTGAACGGTTTTTTTATTTCTAGCGTACCGCTGTGGTCTTGGGTTGACTGAACGAGGAAAACTTCGCCCCCTTCGAGGCTCTAGAATGAGGCTTTCTGCCATCGCATAAAAGTATTTTAATTGACGTGGTATGGCTCCAGGTGTTGAATAAGGTAATCCAACAAGCAACCTCATTATTTGAGCTAAACTACCATTGAAACTCAGTTGGTACGGTAAATAATCACCTTTTAATGTGTGGCACATTTTTACCATCTGATATCGCACCATATTATAAGTAAGCAACACTCCCCACAGCTCTTGCTTTACAAGCGCTGGTAAGCGACTTCTTAATGTTAATCGATTGCCCAGCATATATTGCTTTTGTTCCCGATAACCAAGCTCTATCTCCCAGCGGTGACTGTACAAATCGCCTATATCGGCTGACGGATATCGCATCGGATCTGTCATCGATGTCATCACACTGTATGATTTACCCTTTATTTTTCGAGTCACTAACCTCGCTATTAAGGTGTCAGGCAGCGTTGGCCACATCTTTCTTGCTCTTGGGTTGCTGCTAAGTTGGACTAATTTATCATTACGCCCTAATGTTTGAATAACCTCATATTGCACATTTTTTTTCAGGGGGATTAGCCAGTGGCGTTCACTGCCAGTCGTTTGCCATTTATGTAAAAGCCCTAAAGAATAGAAACCTTTGTCGAATAAAGTGAGACTGTTATCGGGGGTGGTTTCTATAAGCTTTTCAGCCAGCACCATTTCATTGACCTTGTAATCATCAAAAGCACTCCCCGTGATTATGTGGCTGCTTAGCTCCATTTGACACACCATTCTGACCTGTGGGTATTGTGTATTGGTCGGTTTTGTAAAGGCTTCATTGTTTTGGGGTGAGTCATCCGTACGCCAAACAACACCATCGACACCAAGCAAGGTAAGCCCATTCCAATGAGGATGATTAGCGCCATTATTCCAATGCCTTTGGGTGCATTCAAATAAGGCTTTCATGGCGGCTTCACCTAGGTTTTTACGACACTGAGTTAAAGCACTTGGCGCAACAAATGGCTTACCCTCGCGGTCAACAATGTCGAGCATATTAACGACATCGGCCATCGATTCTAGGGTTAGTTTTCTTTTTCGTAGTGTAACGGTTTCGGTCAGTGCATAGGCTTCTTCGATAAGAGATAAAGGGAGTAAATCTACGAGTGTTTCAACGTCATTAGGTTTGATGTTGTTAATAATATCGAGAGCATTAGAAAGTTGCATAAAAAAATCCGAATTCTACAAAAGAATTCGGATTCTTACATACCTAGAAGATCGTTCAAGTGCTATTAACTAATTCTTAAATGATCGGCATTA
>NZ_WTKV01000027.1:0-66227 GCF_011378705.1 Pseudoalteromonas sp. SA25
GCTGTCTCTTATACACAAATCCCTGCTAAGAAATTAGCGGGGATTTTTTTGAACTAAATCTCAATGTCATGATCAGATCTTCAAATCTTGTTTGAGGGCACATTATGATTAACGAACATACTCATTGGGCAAAACAACAATTCGGTAAATCGGACTTAGGTGATCCAAGAAGAACAGCGCGTCTGGTAAAGTTAGCATCAACGCTTGCAAATGAACCAGGAAAACCACTTGTGAACATCACTCAATCCCCCGCCGATATGGAAGGTGCCTACCGCTTTATTCGCAACGAGAATATTGACGCAACGGCTATAGCAGAGTCAGGCTTTAAAGCCACGGTTGAACAAGCAAAAAGTCATAACTTATTACTCGCATTAGAAGACACGACCACACTAATTTATAAACATTCCTCCATTCGAGATGATTTGGGTCATGTCGGACGAGGAGCAAAACAACGAGGCTTGTTAGCTCATAGCGTATTACTGTTTGCGCCAGACACAAAGCAAGTTGTGGGATTAATTGAACAGTCTCGCTGGAGTCGTGATATCAACACGATTGGAAAAAGAGAAAAACACGCGACGACTTCTTACGAAGAAAAAGAAAGTTACAAGTGGGAGTCAGCGTCACGAGCGATGGCAGAGCGGCTGCAAGGACAAATGGCGAACGTGATATCGGTGTGTGACCGCGAAGCGGACATCTACGAATACTTGCAGTATAAACTGAGCGAGCAGCAACGATTCGTCGTACGCTCGATGCAAAGTCGTCATATTGAAGAAGGTGAGGATAAGCTCTATGCGTTTGCAAGCGAGCTGATGAGTGCAGGCACCAAACACATCCACATTGCACAAAAAGGAGGAAGAAAAGCCCGAAGCGCAACACTGGATATCACCTATGCGCCAGTGACACTCAAAGCGCCTTACAATAAGAAAGGACACTCCCTCCCAGTTTACTATGTCGGCTGTGCAGAGCGAGGAAACGCTGAGAACGGCTTAAGCTGGCACCTATTAACCAGTGAACCAGTCACCAGCAAAGAAGACGCTTTAGCTATCATCACCTACTATGAGCACCGTTGGCTTGTAGAGGAATACCATAAAGTCTGGAAAAGTGATGGTACGGATATCGAAAGTTTACGCCTTCAAAGCCAAGATAACATGGAAAGATTGGTGACGATTAATGGCTTTATTGCGACGCGAATATTGCAACTAAAGTTCACCAATGAGCAGCCTGATTCTCCAAGTTGTGAACAACTGTTATCTCCCAAAGCATGGAAGTTATTGTGGTTAAAGAGAATAAAAACACCATTGCCTGAAACTGCTCCAAATATGTCATGGGCGTATCAGGAACTGGCAAAGTTAGGAGGCTGGAAAGATACCAAGCGCACAGGGCGTGCATCTGTGAAAGTGTTATGGCAAGGATGGCTTAAGTTACAAGCCATCCTGGAAGGCTACGATTTAGCAAAATCTCTTGAGTCAGACTTGTGATCAAGAGACAGCTTAAAAAGCGCCTTGCTAACAAGTATGTGTGCTTAAAACATATCTTGATAGGAATTTGTTGTGCTAAACGTAATTGCTTTTTTAAAGCCCGGTAACTGAATACTTTGCTCGTCTATTACAATATCGTTGTCGTCAATGAGTCCGTCGCCAAAGCGGTAAATAAGTTCGTACTGGCCTAAATCAGCTTGAGCTTGATACGTTTGTTGCGCGGCTTTAATTGCCACGTTTTTCTGCGCGTAACTAGTCATAACTTGATCGCCATAGCGCTTAGCGAGCATTTGCATTGTTACTTTTGGTGAAAGTACGGTAGCTGTTGCATTATTACCGCCAAAGCCTTTTGAATTTATAAAAGCAATATCCATATCGGCGCATTCGTAATGGCTATTACGAATATCAAGATGATCGGTGTAAACATCATCAGCCACTTTATCAATTGTGGTAATACCCGGCATAATATTATGGCTAAATACACCTAGAGCTATCGCTAATTGGTCGCCACTTGCAGGAGCTATAGTATGACCAACATAGGCTTTTGGCGCTGTCACTTTCCAATTATCAATAGCGAACGTTTGTGCCACTTTGTGATATATCAGCGACTCTGTTACGCGGTTTAGTGGTGTACTTGAGCCATGCGCTAAAATAAAGCTACGTTCTTGCAAAGCTTCTTTGCCTAAAAGGCTCGTTGCTAAAGCAGCCGATTTAGCCATGGTAATATAGTTACCAGGGCCAGGTGACGTGATTGATTTTTTTATGCCATCTGCATTTACAAAGACATCCGGTACGCAGCCCATAATGTCGGCGCCTAGTTCAAGGGCTAAAGCATCGTCCATTAAAATAGCAACTTGTGCGCCTTCACCTAATGTAAAGCCGCAGTTGTCGCCAAATGGGCGGCTACTTTTGCGATAATCTGGTTCTTCATCACTTGATAAGTTATCTAAACGGCGCAAACCTTCGACATTTGCAAGTGCGCTCATGTTACCAAAGCCTTCAATCACTTCTGGTGTAATAGCACACTCAACACTTGCGACAACCGCAACGCGTGTACGCCCTGCCTGTATGTCGTTAACCGCTGCACGTAAGTTGTATAAAAACGTAGCACAGGCCCCCGAGGTCGAAAACGTAGTCCCTACATTGCCCGTAACATACGCGTTAATAAAGTCGGTCGACATTGTATTTAAACCCAGTGCTAACTGCTTAGTACTAACACGGTCGCCTTGTTGGCGCGCCTTTACTAAACCGCCTAGGCCTTTGTCGTCCATTTGGCCAATTACCGATGCTGAATAGGTACCAATTTTATCTGGCTCTACGCTATTCATAATATGCTGCCAATCAAGCCCTGTTGATTTAATAGCATCGGTAGCTGCAAAAATAGTAGCTTGCAGACCACGAGGCTGATAGCGGCTGTTATACATAACAGACGGATCAAACCCAGTCGGAAATTGCCCTGCAGATTTAATCGGGTTATCACGTGTTGAGTCATGCTTAACATCTAAGTCGGCTGCAATAGTTACTTTTACTTTTTTGCCTTCAAGTTCTTCAACTTGCCAGCTAGCTGGAACAGGTGTAGGTAAGTCGCGAGCGCGCGTTTCAAACACAATTGCGTTATCGCTTGATGCGTTTAGCGTCATTTTTTGCTGCCACGGTGTGGCATCGGCATCAAAGTGTTCTTTTTCAATTTTACGAATAAGCGTACCAGCAATAATTTGCTCACCAAAGCGTGCTTCTATGTCGCTTTGCTCAACATTATTACCTTGTGCATCTTGTAATTGGCCGTTTACAACGCTTACTAGATTCATCAGTGTGGCGAGGCCTAAGAATGTTTCACTGCGATCTTGAGCATTTAAACTATCTAACACGATACGGCGATAACCTTGATGAAAAGAAGTACGGCCAGCGGCGTTAATGCCACCCATGCCTACTATAACGGGTAATGCAGTCATAATTTACCTTTAAAAAACGTGTTATTAGAAGAAGAAGCAGTTTAAATGGATTATGAACCATACATTGTGCTTTAATAGCCAAATATTCAGCACAAAAGGCCAAAATGTACTGGTCGGAGCATTTATATGACTGAAAAAAACACTAATCCACCATTAAACATTGCTATAGCGGTTTATCCGCATTTATTAGTGACTAGTTTAACGCTGCCTATTGAGATGTTAAGAGCCGGCGAGGCCTTTGCTAAAGGCCATCTTGATAAGCAAAGCTTTAGACCGCTTGCTATAAATTTAGTGGCTAAAAATGCTGAATCTATACCCACTCGCGCAGGCCTTGCTATAAATCCTGATTGCATAACAACTAACGCGTCCTACAGCGATTTAATTATAGTGCCGGGTATTTGGCGAAATCCGCGCCCAGTAGTACGTACAAATCAAGAAATAGTTGATTGGCTAAGCGAAAGCTTTAGTACAGGCAGCCATATAATTGGTGTCGGTACTGGCAACTGTTTATTAGCAGAGGCTGGCTTACTTGATGGGCACCCTGCTACCACCCATTGGCATTACGCCAAACAATTTAGCCACGACTACCCGTTAGTGCGTTTAAAACCCGACTTTTTTATAACTCAGTCAGAGCGCATGTATACGGTAGCCAGTCTTAATGCCCTTGCAGATGTGATCGTACATATTATTAGTCAGTACTATGGAAAAGCCGCCGCTCAACATGTAGAGCGTAATTTTTCGCACGAAATACGCAAACCCTACGAAGATCAACGCTATCTCGAGGGTGCAGTTGACCGTCACCCCGACGAGCTAATTGCACAAATTCAATTTTGGCTAAAAACCAATTTAGCCACCGAGTTAAATCTGCAAGAAGTCGCTGCACAATTTAGCTTGAGCTACCGTACTTTTACCCGCCGTTTTAGAGCCGCAACTAATCAAAGCCCTATTGAGTATTGGCAACAATTACGCGTAGAAGGTGCGAAAGAGTTATTAGCATCATCAAATTTATCAATTCAAGAAGTGGCTTTAGAAGTGGGATATAACGACCAAGGTCATTTAACACGCGTGTTTAAAAAAGTATTAAGCCAAACACCCAGTGGCTACAGAAAAGTAGTTAGACGAAAGTTATTTGGCTAACCAGCGACGGCACTCTAAATTGGCATTTTTTTATACATAAATTATACTCTTATCAATAATATAATTTACGCCATACCAAGGTAACTGCATGAGAGATAAACTTAGTAAGCACCTTTTTGATCCACAAAGCGATGCTTCTATTGAATCAAAGTTATTAAAGTTACTTTCACTTGTACGAAAACATTTGAGTATGGAAGTCGCGTTTATTTCAGAATTCACCAATACTGATCGCGTTTTTAAAGTGGTAGATAACCAAACTACAAATACCTGCGTATCAGTAGGTAATTCAGATCCAATTTGCGAAACTTACTGTAAAAAAATATCCGATAACGAGCTAGAACAAATAATCCCTAATACTCTTGAGCACCCAATAACCCGCAACATGCCAGTGACAGAAAAGCTAAATATTGGCTCTTATATTGGTGTACCCATTATCTTATCCACCGGAAAGATTTATGGAACTTTTTGCTGTTATAAAACCGTATTAGACAATACCTTGAACGACAGAGATTTGTCATTTCTTAGGCTGATTTCTGAAATAGCTACTGAGTTAATCGAAAAAAAAGTTCAATCTGACATTTTAAATAATGAGTCAAAGTCGCTTATTGAAAATATTATAAAAACAAACGATATTACGATTTATTTTCAGCCCATATTTAATTTATCAACCAATCAACTTTCGGGTTATGAGTCTCTGTCACGCTTTTTTATTGAACCCTATAAAACACCTGATATTTGGTTTAAAGATGCTGAAAAACTGGGTTTAGGAGAAGCATTAGAAATACTTGCTATACAAAATACATTACATTGCTTAGATCAATTTGATGAAAAAGCTTATATCACTATAAATACTTCACCTCAGCATATTTTATCAGGCTCAATAGACAAAGTATTACAAAGCATTGATTGTAATAGAATAATTTTAGAAGTGACTGAACATTCACCTATTTTAGACTACCAAGCTATGAGAACCGCACTTCGACCATTAAGAAACCGGGGTTTAAAGCTAGCTATCGATGATGTAGGTGCTGGATTTTCATCTTTTCAGCATATTTTAGAATTAGAGGCAGATATCATTAAGTTAGACATAAGCCTCACTCAAAATATAAACACAGACCGTAGAAAGTTTTTATTAGCTAAAGCACTATGCGGATTTGTTAAAGCTATTAATTGCTCAATTGTAGCTGAGGGTATAGAAAATCAAGATGAATTAAACACACTCAGAAAACTAGGCGTTGATAACGTACAAGGCTATTTTATTGGGCGCCCAGCTCCTATTGAAGATGCCATCCGATATCAAACAATTACGCTCTAATTAAAAAACGCCACTTTTAGTGGCGTTCTGTGTCGTTAAATTCCTTTCGATAATAACGCTTTTGATAGTTTTTTACTTTAGTGTGTACGCCTTTGCTTAAGCTTTTAAATTTAGCCTCAAGTACGTCAACACCGTATAAAATACCGACCACCAGCACCGAGAGTTTTATTGCAGCGCCAAGGTTTTCGGTCGCTATCATAACGCCTATTGATGCAAGCACCCAAATGGTTGCAGCTGATGTAACGCCAACTACCGCACCATCTTTTGCGAGCATAACGCCTGCCCCTAAAAAGCCAATACCTGTAATTATTTGCCCAACTACACGAGAATGATCTATTACATCCCCTTGTAAATTAAACGCAGTGGATAAAAACAAATACGTACCCAAGGTTATTAACGCAGAGGTACGAATGCCTACAGGTTTGCCGCGCAACTGGCGCTCTATACCAATAATGGCACCGCAAAAAGCCGCAGTACCAATAGCTGCCCACGAATACGGGGCTACATCAATTAAATCTAAAAAAGTCACTGTTAACCTTATATTTTATTAGCTATAGCCACCGCCGTTCTTAAACGTTGGCTACCAAACGCTGACATTTTACTAAAATCACTTCGTGCAATAGGTACATACTGGCAATCTATTGCGAGCTGTTTATCGTTACCGGGCTCACAAAACGGATCGTGAACATACACGCAGTGCTCATCAAGGTGCGTTACACACACCCAATGTGGCGATTTTTTACCATCAAAACTGTATGTGCTAATTAATAACAGCACACTAAAGCCTTTACTTAACCACTGCTCAATATGCTCAAGCTCTACATCTTTATGTGTAAGCGGTATATTTGCCTGTGCAATACCATCTACAAATTGTTGATGCACGGTGGCAAGTACCACTTTTTTGTTCTCGTTGCGTACGCCATCTAAAAACAAAGGCTCGGTGGTATTAACCATTACTTCGCTTTTAAAACCACGCTTATTAGCGGCAAGTGCCAAACCAAATGGATGGCACCCTCCATGACCCGATGTCATAAAAATGGTGGTACCTTCACGCCAAAGTGCCAGCTCATGTGATTGGCTAAGCTCAGTAGTAGGCTCAAGTGCGCCCATTGCCATTAATAGTGCAGCAGGTCCGCACGTAAACTCGGTAGTTTGCTGATACCACGGCGTTAAACGCGCCACTTTTAACTCACTCGTTTGTCGAATGTTTTTTTGCATTCGTAGTGCGTCACTGTGGTCGTCGTAATAATCGCTATATTGACCAAATACTCTGTAGCCTAAGCTTTTATAAAGCCCAATCGCACCTTCGTTATTTACAGCCACTTCTAAACGAAGGTAAATACGAGCCCGCTCACACGTTTCTTTTTCTAGGCTAGTAAGCAGTGCTTTTGCAATCCCCTTACCTTGCATTGTGGGTTTTACAGCAAGCGAATATAAACGCGCTAAACGCGTGCCTTTATGGCACCACACTAGCCCATATCCACATACTTGCTCGCTATTTTCTGCAACGAGCAAAATACCGTGTTTTGCACTAAGCCAGCGCTTTAGACTACGCGGGCTTAATTTATCGTTATTAAAGCAGGCGTTTTCAACGTCAATCAGTGCGTTCAAATCACTGCTAAGCGCCTTTCGAATAACAAGGTTGCTCATGTTATTACCCACGGCCTCGTGCTTCTAAGCGTTGTTTAAACTCATCCATAATGATCATGTATAACTCATCGCCTAAATAGCCGTCTTCTACTTTGTGATCAATACTTGGGTTGTCGTTTACTTCAAGCACGTATGCTTTGCCTTGATGCTCTTTAACATCTACGCCATATAAACCCCTACCCACTGTTTTACATGCTTTTAATGCTGCATCTAATACCGCTTTTGGTAACTCAAAGGTTGGTAGAGTTTCAAAGCCGCCAGAGAAAAACCGTTTCGCGTCGTGGTTATAAATTTGCCAATGGTTACGCGCCATTAAATAGCGGCATGCATAAATTGCACGGCCATTTAACACACCCACTCGCCAATCGTATTCGGTATACATGTACTCTTGTGCAAGCACTAATGCGCTAAACTCAAACAGCTCTGTAAGCTTAGCTGCTAGCTCATCACGGTTTGAAACTTTAAATACACCTTTTGAGAACGACCCTTCAGGCATTTTTAAAACAAGCGGATACGTAAACGTTTCTTCTAATTGCTCAAGCGTTTCATTTGCTTGATCAGCCACTACAACCGTTTTTAAACTTGGCACTTTTTGGTAATTAAACGCATCGTGTAAATACACTTTATTACAACAACGTAAAATAGACTCAGCATCGTCAATAACCACTAAACCAAGGCTTTGCGCTTTGCTTGCAAGGCGATACGTTGGATGGTCAATCGCTGTAGTTTGGCGAATAAATAACGCATCAAACTGGGCTATGTTATCAATTTCGTCAAAGCTTAATGCTTGTGCATTAATGCCGTGTTTAGCCGCGGCTTTAATAAAACGTGCAATGGCGTCTTTATCACTCGGCGGTACTTTTTCGTTATGATCAACAAGTATTGCCATGTCCCATCTAAAACGACGTTGTACCGAACTAATACGCCACTGCGTTTTAGTAAAGTTATCTAGCTTGGCTACAAATTCGCTGTACTGTTGCTCGCTTAAAGACGACATCGAGCCTTGTTGTAATAAGCCTTGCTCATCAACAAATAAAATAGGCGTTGGGTATTGTTTAAATACCGACTTTGCCGCTTTTGATTGTAAATCGTTTTGGGCATTGCCAAAGTAAAGTGTGCCATCTATTTGGCCCACATTTGACATAGGTGCTTGGCCACTACGAAGAGCATTAATGGTTTTTACACTGGGTAAAACTTGGTGCTTGCGCGCCTCTGCAAGTAACGAGCAATAGTAACCTTTGCTCAAGTATTGGCTTGAGTCGCACAGATTAATAATGCGTGTTTTTGGTTCGTTATGTTTTGGGTAATCACGTAAGTAGGTATTAAACGTAATTACATTTTCGAACGATTGAGCAAGCGTTTGCTCGTTGTTATCAACCACAATTAAGGTTTTAAACACGACTTTTCCTAGTTAAGTCAAAATATAAAAAGCATGCTTAGTAAAATACTAAGCATTATAAATAGAAACACCCATCGTACTAAGTGGGCATTGCGCGAATCACTTAATATGATGGGTGCTTTAACAGGTACCTACTGTACGAGTTAGCGCTTAAATTGCTTAAGCGACATGTGCTTTATATGCCCTTTTTTAAAAACGCACAAACGAGATATTTTTAGCGTGAAGATGAAAAATATTGATTAACTATATTTTCCTATAAATGCAGATTAAAATACGCAAAACAATACCTTATGAGAGTTTAAAAATGTCGCTGCCTGCTTGCCCAAAATGCCAATGTGAATATGTTTACGAGGACCAACAACTGCTTATTTGCCCCGAGTGCGCCCATGAGTGGAACCCAAATAATACAAACGATGAAGACGCTATTTTAGTTAAAGATGCCAACGGCACATTACTTAATGATGGCGATAAAGTGACAGTAGCCAAAGATTTAAAAATTAAAGGCAGCTCGCAAGTAATTAAAATTGGCACCAAAGCGGTAGTTAGAAGAGTGCTTGATAAAAAAGATCACGAGCTTGATTGTAAAGTAGAAGGCATTGGCGAAATGATGGTAACAGCGAAGTTTGTGAAAAAAACTACCTAAAATTAAATATTTAAAATATAGGATGTTAGATGAAAAATCATAAAAATAAATTCATCCAAGCCTTATGGCCTGTTATTGAAGCCTATTATTAGTGCGTGTAATAGATTTTGTTTAACTGCTATTAGTTGGTGTATATCTAAAGGTCCACCATACATTTAATAAGGCGAATTATCGCTTAGGTATATTTAAGCATTTAACCTCCTCAGCTTAATGAGGAGGTATCTCTTGAACTGATCAGTTTACATTTCAGTTAAAGTGCTTTTTAAGCTTTGATTACCCAGTAAAGAAATCAAATACGTTACCAAGTGTTGATGATGAACCTTTATAAAATTCAGTAAAACTACATCGACTGCATGTCACAGCGGTGTACTTTTTATTTTGAACATCAAAAATTCTTGACCAAAAGCCACCCGAAACTCTTATTTCACCGGTATCAAATTCGTTATTATTACACTTAGAGCAAGACCAATTGTTATGTCTCATATTTCAACCTCCATATTATTTATGTACGGTATATTAAACACTTAAGGAACGTGTGTAGCAATTTTTTTAATAAACAAACCATAATTTAGTTCTTATATTGGTTAAGTTGGAATTTTGATAGATGTTTGGATGGCTTTTTAATAATTGCTTTTTATAATAATTAGTATGAGGGTCATACTAATTTCACTCAGGGATTACCTACTTGTTAGCTGTATATTGCGTTAACAACAAAAATTTTCGTAAGTCTCGTTCTTGTCTCATTACGTGCAAAATATATACTTTATCATTATCTTTTTTGTAAAATATACGACAAGGATCCACGACCAATTCAAGATAATTTAGGTTAGCTAATTCAATTGGTTTTTTACCTGATTCAGGAAAGAGTTCGAGACGTTCAACTTTTTCAAATATTTTGGCAACCAATTTTTTCGCTGACTGCAAATTGCTTAATGCGATATATTCAGCGATATCGTTAAGATCATCCAAAGCTGGATTAGTCCAAATTATTTCAGCCATTTATTCATTTTATCTTTAGCTTCAACATTCGAGATGGTTTCACCACGACTTATTGCCTGCTCTCCTTTTGCAAGAGACTCAAGAATTTGCATACGCTTTTGCATAAATTCATAATCATCAACATCTACTAAGTATGCAGATGGTTGTCCATGTTCAGTTATCAACACAGGTTCTTTAGAGGAATGAAGTTCAGATAATATCTTCGTTGCTTGACGCTTCAATGTTGTTACTAGTTCTACTCTCATAATAATCCCCAAACAAATGTATCACTATAGTAGCACCGAGTAGCCAACTTGGGAAATACAACTAACGAGGCTGTTTAACCACTAAAATCAATTAAAAAGGGAGCACCTAACGTCAACCCTGCTCACTTTTAAACTATTAGGTACTTCTCATTATATGCCTTTGTAGAAATTGAAATACACACCACGTTACGCTATAAAAACATAGCTGTAGGTTGGATAAATGGCGGAGCCATGCCATTCGACAATTAATTTATGAATATAAATAAGCGATTATTACGTTGGTATGGCTCTGCCAGCAAACGCTTCTCTTAAAAAACCAAAGCTTTATAAGATCTCTACCACCACATATTCGTGGGCTTTACCTGCAATTGTTAACGTAATTTCATCATCAATCTGTTTATTTAATAACTGCTTACCCATTGGTGCGCCGGGTGTTACAACAGCAATTGCGTGCTTTTTAACGTTTACTGTTAAACCACCAGCTGCAGGGCCTAAATAAAACCATTTTTGCGCTGCGTTATCATCTTCTAAACACACCAGCGAACCGATAGCTATTTTGTCGGTTGGTTTTTCGTTAAAGGCAGGCTCAAACAATTCTATGCTTTTATAGCAATCGTTTACGCGCTGGGCTTGGCCTTGTGCTAAATAAGCGGCTTCGAGCCCTAGGGTATCGTATTTATTTTCGGCTATGTTTTCTTCATGTGTGGCGGTGTCGTGCGCGGTTTTTGCCGCTACTTTTGCTGTTGTAAGCTGCGCTTCTAGCGCAAAACGAAGGTGTTCGATAACGTGGGTTTTATTCATGGGGATTAGTAAAATACAGGCTGTAAAAATAAGGCCGCTAGTTTAACATTTTTGCGAGGCTTAAAACCATTGTTTTAAACCCCGCAAGTTAGGTGGGAATACTTGTGCGGGGTTTAAATAAACATTAAACAAGCAAAGAGCCGTTAGTTGGTGCAGCTCTTTGCTTGTGCTTTATTAAAAACCTTATGGCATATCTAACAATGTCTGCGTGTGGGCATCTACTTTAACTTCGTAGTTTTTAGCGCTTAAGCCCAATAGCTCCGGCAAGGTTGCCGCTATACAAATAGACGAGAACGTACCTACTACAATGCCGGTAAATAATGCAATAGCAAAACCTTGCAGTGGTGCGCCTGCAAGTAACCAAACGCTCGCAACCGTTGCAAGTGTGGTACCCGACGTTATTAAGGTACGTGTTAGTGTGCTTTTAATCGCATTATTAATAATAGTCGCTGGGCTAAGTATATTGTTTGATTGAACACGTAAAAGCTCACGCACTCTATCCCCTACTATTATTGAGTCGTTAAGTGAGTAGCCAATAATAGCCAGTAAGCTGGCCAGCACGGTCAGGTTAAACTCAATTTGTAATAGTGAAAACAACCCAAGTACGAGTATTAAATCATGCATTAGCGCTACCACAGACCCTACCGCTAAGCGCCATTCAAAACGCACTGCAAGGTAAATCATTACCGCAATCATTGCAGCAAACATGGCTAAACAGCCTTGATCAAATAACTCATCGCCCACTTGTGAGCCAATATAAGCTGACGATAAAACCTGTGCGTTTATATCATCGTTTTGTGTAACAGCGCTTTGCCAATCAGGGCTATTAGCTGTTGTTGATGTTGTTGATGTTGTTGATGTTGTTGATGTTGTTGATGCACTTGGCGCTTCTCTTAATTGAAAATGGCTATTACCTTGCGCGGTTAGCTCAAACTCACCGCTGTGATTTTTAGCAATAAACGATTTAAGCTCTTTTAGATCTACACTTTGGCTGGTTGTAAACTCAGTTAAATAACCGCCGGTAAAATCTAGGCCAAAATTTAGACCTTTTTGCGTAAGCGTAAATACGGATAGCAACACTAACATGGCGCTTAAAAGCATGCCTATAAAACGTAAACGTGTACCCTTTTCACCTTTCAAAAAAGTGTTAAGCATGTGCTTTTACTCCTGCTTTTTTACCCATTTTTAAATACAACGTTTGACTTAATATTTTTGATACGTACACACCTGTAAATACAGACGTTAAAAGCCCCAGTGCTAATGTAATGGCAAAACCTTTAACGGGCCCATAGCCTATGCCGTATAAAATAAGTGCGGTGATCATGGTGGTTATATTGGCATCAAATATTGTATTTCCGGCTTGTTTATAACCCTCTTGAATAGCTTGATATGGTGCACGGCCTTGGCGACGTTCTTCTTTAATACGTTCAAAAATTATTACGTTAGTGTCTACCGCCATACCTATGGTTAATACTAGGCCTGCAATACCCGGAAGCGTTAATACAACCCCTGGTAATAATGACATTAAGCCCACAAGGGACGTTAAGTTTAATATAAGTGCTACGTTTGCAATAAGGCCTAAACGGCGATACCAAAGCGCCATAAATGCAAGGGTAATACCCATGCCTAACATAAGCGCGGCTAAGCCATTACTAATGTTTTCTTGGCCGAGGCTTGGCCCTATTGTTTGTTCGTGCACAATTGTAACGGGGGCGGTAAGCGAGCCTGCACGTAATAACAATGCCAGATCGGCTGCCGCTTGCTGGCTTTTCATATTGGTAATACTAAAACGCGAACTTAAATGCTGAGCAATATTGGCAACATTAATAACTTCGCTTTTTTTAACTACTTCACCTTTAGCATTTTGAGAGTACTCAGAGTAAACCGTCGCCATTGGCTTACCAATATTGGCTTTTGAAAATGCCGACATTGCATCCCCACCTTGGCCGTCTAGGCTTAGTTGTACAAGTGGTTTACCCCAATCGTCGCGGCCTATGTTTGCATTATTAATATGGTCCCCTGTAAAAATTGGCACAGGATCGAGCTTTATCGTTCCGCCCGATTGCATATTAAATGTTTGTCCGCCTATTTCTTTTAATTGATAAAAACCAAGCGATGCTGTTGCACCAATAATACGCTTAGCTTCGGTTGGATCTTGCACGCCAGGAAGCTCTATACGAATGCGATGTTTGCCTTGTTGCTGTGTTACCGCTTCGGTAATGCCTAACTCTTCAATACGTGAACGAAGGGTTGTAAGTGTTTGCCCCATTACTTCTTTATCAAAGCTGCTGCGGCCTTGCTCTGAATAACTAAATTTGGCAGTTTTAACGCTGCCATTATTGCTTGTTACAACGGCTAAATTAGCAAATCGGCTTTGTAGCTCTTTAATAACGGGGGTTAACTTGTCGGTTGCATTAGGCAATGCGTTTATTTCAAACCCGTGCTGAGTTTGCTTCGCTTTTACGCCATGTGCTTTTTGCTTAATAATGATTGATTTAGCTTGTTGATACGCACTGACTAATTGCTCATCAACGGCTTTATCTAAATCTACGTCTAGTACAAATAGCACACCGCCATTTAAATCAAGGCCCAGCTTTATTGGTGATAAACCAAAATCTTGTAACCATGTAGGGCTGGTTGCATGCTCAACAATTTTAACTTGCGTGTTTGGGTACTGCGCTTTTATAGCCGCTTGCGCCTGAGCGCTTTTAGTTGGCTCGTTTAAAAGTATATTAATAGTTGATTGCTTATCTAAGCCCTGCTCAACCTCTAACCCTTGGTTATTTAAAAAAGTAACTAGGGTTTTAGTGCTTGGTAAAGATTGCGTTTCGCTGTGCGGCGTACTACTTACGTGCAACCACGATTTATTTGGATATAGGTTTGGTAATGCGCTGATAGCTAATAAAACCAATACAATTAGCATGGCTATATAGCTTAATTTGAACTTAGCCGTAGACGGCTTTTTATCTTTTTTAAAACTTAACATGTTGAATCCTTATTGCCAGCAAAGCTAGCAACGTACTTTTTAAAAGCACAATTAATCTGCAGGCTAAAACTTTAAAAGTTAAAACCTAATAAAATTAAATAAGGAAAATTAAGCGTGGTAGGTAGTTACAGCTTTGTAGAGTAAGTTAACGTCTTTCCAGCCACTCAAACGCGACTTTTTACTATTAGTTACAAACGTATACCAAGGTTGTATAGGGTTAACAGCGCGTGGTTTTAAAAATATATGCCTAACAAGATTTTGAGCAAAAAATTCAAAAACCACATCGTATTCTGGCTCACTTTGAACAGTGTGCAAAAACAATGATGAATTATTGGCAGTTAACCTTGGTTGGTGCGCGTCAAAATCGGTTTGATGCGTTTTTTTATGTTGCGGAATATCTACAGACTTACTAATAGGCTGTATTTTAGTTAAATCGCCAATATCAGTAAGCGAAACCTGCGTACTAATATTGATATTTAAATTTTGTGAGGCGCCCATAGCATTGCTCTGCACACTAAAAAGTGCAGCAAGTAGCAAAAAGGCAGTTAAAAACACTCTAAATTTAAACATTCACGTTTTAAAACTAAAATAAGGGATGCGTAGTATATAAGGGCTAGTATTTGAAATACAATAGCCCTTAGCTATTTACTATCTAATTTAATTTTACTGAGACTTTTAATGCGCCCCAGACAAAGCAGTGAAAAACGACCAGACGCCATGAATTTACGCCAAAGTGTAAAAACACTGTGGCCCTACCTTACAAAATTTAAAGGCCGTGTTTTTATTGCACTTATGGCGCTTATAGGCGCAAAAGGTGCCACGCTTTTAATGCCTTGGGCGCTTAAAGAAATAATAGACTCGGTAGATAAGTCGATTAACCCACTGTTAGTTATTCCTGCTTTATTATTGATGTACGGCGCGCTGCGTTTTGCTAGCGTGTTTTTAGGTGAAATAAGAGATGCTGTATTTTCTCGCGTTACCGAACACGCCATGCGCGATATTGGTTTAAAGGTATTTAAGCATTTACATTCGCTTGAGCTTGCCTTTCATTTAGACAGGCAAACTGGTGGTATAAGCCGTGATATAGAGCGCGGTACTAGCGGGTTAAGCTTTTTAATGCGCTTTTTAATGTTTAATATTGTGCCTACCTTATTTGAAATACTAACTGTCGCTATTATTTTTGGCACGTTGTTTTCTGTTTGGTTTGCGCTTATTACATTACTGGCAGTTGCTATTTATATTACCTTTACTGTGGTGGTTACTCAGTGGAGAAACCGCTTTATTAGAGAAGCAAATGCTGCCGACAATCAAAGTAATACCCGCGCCATAGACAGCCTGCTTAATTATGAAACTGTAAAGTATTTTAATAATGAGCAGTTTGAAGCAAAAACGTACGACACCTTTTTAGCAAACTGGGAAAAAGCCCGTTTAAAAAATAGAATGTCGTTGCTCGCTCTTAACTCAGGCCAAGCACTTATTATCGCTTGTGCTATTACCGCTTTAATGTGGTTGGGCTCAACCGAGGTAGTTGCAGGTACGCTTTCTATTGGTGAACTTGTGATGATTAACGCGTATATGATTCAGCTATTTTTACCACTTAACTTTTTAGGTTTTGTGTACCGCGAAATAAGACGCGCCCTAACCGACCTTGAAAACATGCTTGGGCTACTTAACAAAAAACCACAAATAACCGATGCACTTAATGCTAAAGAGCTCAATATTAGCCAAGGTGAAATAACATTTAATAATGTAAATTTTAGTTACGATACCCATCGCCCTATTCTTAATAACCTTAGCTTTAGCGTTAAAGCAGGCAGCAAAGTAGCCATTGTTGGTGCCAGCGGAGCTGGTAAAAGCTCATTAGCGCGACTGCTTTATCGTTTTTATGATGTAAGCGCCGGTGAAATTAGTATCGATAATCAAGCAATAAACTCAGTAACACTTAATAGTTTACGAAAAGCCATTGCTATTGTGCCGCAAGACACCGTGCTGTTTAACACCACCATTCGTGAAAATATCGCTTACGGTAGACCATCAGCAAGCGATGCTGAAATTGACGAAGCCATTGCAATGGCGCATTTAAAAGACTTTATAGCAACACTTGATAAAGGCGATAAAACGCTGGTTGGCGAGCGTGGTTTAAAAGTATCCGGCGGCGAAAAACAACGTATTGCCATTGCACGCGCTATTTTGAAAAAGTCCCCTATTTTAATTTTTGATGAAGCAACATCTGCACTCGATTCTCATTCTGAGCAAGCAATACTAGCAGCAATGCGTGAAGTTGCCAGTAACCATACTAGCGTTGTTATTGCTCATCGCCTTTCTACTATTACCGATGCAGACACTATTATTGTGCTCAAAGCCGGAAAAATTATTGAGCAAGGTAAACACGACGAGTTACTTACTCTCGCCGGAGAATATGCCCGTATGTGGGAGCTTCAGCATAAAAAATAAATAGTGTGTGACCCCTCTTAGCTCGGATACTTTCAAGTATTCGAGCTAAATAAAGCTTTTATAGCACCTATTAGCCTTTCTCTTTTCCTCTATATTAGTTTTATCGAGCACTGTGGTGATTCACCTCAAAAGGTTTGTTTGTATGATTAATATCAATAACAATCGATAAGTTAAATATTCGTAACAATAAAAATGATTCACTGCTGCTTTAATTCAATCAGTGATACTCAGGAGTAAGTAATGAAAAAGAGTTTAATTGCCGCAGCATTAGCTGCCACATTTATTATCGGTTGTTCAGAGCCGCAAACAACAAAAACAGACGAGCAACAATCTAAAGTAGCCACTGCAGCAGTGACACAAAAAGCAGAGTTAGGTAGTTTTGGTGTTGACCTAACAGCCCGTAACGAAGCCGTGAAACCAGGCGATGACTTTTTTATGTATGCCAGTGGCACGTGGTATGACAACTACGTAATGCCTGCAGATAAAACCCGCTACGGTGCATTTTCAGGATTAGCTGAGCGCAGTGAAGACGATGTTAAAGCTATTATTGAAGAAATAGCCGCACGTAAAGATTTAAACGCAGAAGAAAAACTAGTCGCTGATTTTTACAATGCGTATATGGATACCGAAACACTTAATAAACTCGGTGTAGCGCCTATTAAGCCATTGTTAAGTGAAATTAGTGATATAGCGTCAACTGACGATTTAGCTGAAATGTTTGGTAAGTCTTGGTTAACCGGTAATAAAGCCCCTTTGGGCGGCGGCATGTGGTTTAATCGCCTAGACCCTAACAAATATGAAATGTCACTAGGTGCGGGTGGGTTAGGCTTACCAGATCGCTCTTACTACCTTGAAGACGCTGAGCGCTTTGTAAAAACCCGTACAGCTTATGTTGCTCACATTGCTGACATGCTTGAGTTTGCAGGCACTGAAAATGCAACTGAGCGCGCTCAAGCTATTCTTGACCTTGAAACCAAAATTGCACAAGGTCACTGGCCTCGTGAAAAGCGCCGTAATCGCGATTTAACCCTAAACCAAGTTGAACGTGCCGATTTAAGCACTGCTTACCCTGGCTTTAACTGGGATTTATACTTTGCGCAAACAGGTTATAAAGTACCTCAGTTAAATGTATCTCAGCCTGAGCCAATAAAAGCGATGATTGAGCTAATCAATCAAGAAGATATTGCAGTATGGAAAGACTACCTAACGTATCACGCTATTAGCGGTAACGCAGGTTTACTATCAGAAGACGTATTTAATACTAATTTTGCTTTTTTTGGTACAGAATTAAACGGACAACAAGAACCTCGTCCTCGATGGAAACGTGCAATAAGTGAAATGTCGGGCACAAGTTCGCTTGGTTTTGCTATTGGTAAAATATACGTAGCGCGTTACTTCCCTGAGTCATCAAAACAACAAATGTCAGAGCTAGTTGAAAACCTTCGTACAGCCCTTGGTGAACGTATTGATAACCTAGAGTGGATGGGCGATGCAACTAAAGTAAATGCGCGCGCTAAACTGGCTGCATTTGTACCAAAAATTGGTTACCCCGATGTATGGCAGTCTTATGACGGTTTAAGCATTACTAAAAACGATTTAATTGGTAATGTGAAAAACATGCGTGAGTTTTTCCACGCAGAAAGTGTTGAAAAAGAGCTACAAAAAACAGACCGTAACCGCTGGGGCATGACGCCACAACGCGTAAACGCTTACTACAATAGCTCGTTTAATGAAATTGTATTTCCGGCTGCGATATTACAACCGCCGTTTTTCGATCCAAATGCCGATCCGGCTGTAAACTATGGCGGTATTGGCGCTGTAATTGGTCACGAAATGGGTCATGGATTTGACGATCAGGGTTCAAAATCAGACGAAAACGGTGTGCAACGTAATTGGTGGACTGATGCTGACCGCGCTGCATTTGACAAAAAAGCCGATCAACTGGCTGCGCAGTACAGTAAATACGAGCCAATTGAAGGTAATTTTGTTAATGGTCGCAATAGCCTTGGCGAAAATATTGGTGATGTGGGTGGTTTGTCGATGGCTTATCACGCTTACAAGCTAAGTTTAAATGGTAAAGAAGCGCCTGTTATTGACGGCGTTACTGGGGATCAACGTTTCTTCCTTGCGTGGGCACAAGTATGGAAAGAAAAACGTACTGAGCAAAGCATGCTTAACCAACTTCGTGGTGGCACACATGCCCCAGGTCGCTTTAGAGCACAAGCGCCACGTAACCACGATGCATGGTACAAAGCGTTTGATGTAAAACCAGGCGATGAGTTATACCTTCCTGAAGATGAACGTGTACGTATTTGGTAAGTAATTCTTACTTTTTATTACTTAGTAAGGCAACCTGTTATACAGGTTGCCTTTTTTATTGAGTTAAATTTACAATAATAGATATAATTCCAACGTCTAAATCCCTCACTAAAATGCACTTTAGATGGACTTTAAACGCTACAGTTTTAATCGGCTTTAATACTTACTAGCCCTTGAATGCATTTACCTTTAGAATACGCATTATAATTTTATTCTATTATTTACATATATTAAGGCGAAACGCAGATGGGAAGAGCTTACCAAAACAAAAAAGATTCAATGGCTAAGACTGCGGGTGCTAAAACTAAAGTTTATTCTAAGTACGGCAAAGAAATTTATATTTGTGCTAAAAACGGCGGTGTAGATCCAGATGGTAACTTATCATTACGTCGTTTAATTGAACGCGCTAAAAAAGACCAAGTACCAGCACACGTTATTGACCGCGCAATCGACAAAGCAAAAGGTGGCGGCGGCGAAGACTACTCAGCAACACGTTACGAAGGTTACGGCCCTGGTAACTGTATGATTATTGTTGACTGTTTAACAGACAACAACAAGCGTACCTTTGCTGATGTACGTGTTTGTTTTACCAAAGCAAATGCTAAAATTGGCGCTCAAAACTCTGTTTCACATTTATTTGATCACCTTGCTATTTTTGTATTTGACGGTGATGACGACGAAGCAGTACTTGAAGCATTAATGATGGCTGATGTTGATGTAACTGACGTAGAAGTTGATGACGGTAAAGTTACTGTTTTTGCTCCTCACACAGAGTACAACAATACGCGTACAGCGCTTGAAGAAATGGGTGTGACTGAATTTGACGAAGACCTAATTAGCTTTGTGCCACAAATTGAAACGCCGATTGAAGGCGAAGACGTTGAAGTTATGGAACGCTTTTTAGCAATGTTAGAAGATTGCGACGACGTACAAAACGTTTACCATAACGCGCAATTCTAAAGAACGATTTAGTAAGTTAGAACGACTTTAAGCCAACAGCTATGTTGGCTTTTTCATTTTTAGAACGTGGTATAAATATGAACTCCCTTAAAGAGCTTAAAAGTGGCAAACTTGCTGGTGCTACTCACCTGCAATTAGTAGAAGAGTTAACAATATTCCCTGAAGAGATTTTTAGCTTAGCTGACACGCTCGAAGTACTCGATTTATCAAATAATAACTTATCAACACTACCTGATGAATTTGCCTGCTTAACACGCCTTAAGCGAGTATTTTTGTCATTTAATCAGTTTAAGCATATTCCTGCTGTGCTGGCTAAATGCCCTGCTTTAATTATGGTTGCGTTTAAAGGTAACCAAATTTCTGAATTTGCTTTAAACAGCCTGCCAAAAAATATTGAGTGGCTCATACTCACCGATAATACGTTAAGCGAATTGCCTGAAGACTTTGGTAATTACACCCAGCTTAAAAAGCTCGCGCTTGCGGGCAATCAACTTAAGCAACTGCCAAGTAGTATGGCGCAGTGTAAAAACCTCGAGCTTGTTAGGCTCTCTGCTAATAACTTAACACACGTAGACGACTGGCTGTTTGAACTGCCTAAACTTGCTTGGCTTGCGTTTGCCGGTAACGATTTTAATAAAGCCCAGTGCCTTACAAAGTGCAGCTTAGAAAATAAGCCTCTTGACGATTACACGCTTAGTCATGTTATTGGCCAAGGTGCATCGGGCGTTATTCATTTAGCGCAAGCTGCTAATAGCGCTGTAGCAATTAAATTATTTAAAGGTGCAATTACCAGCGACGGCTACCCGCTTGATGAAGTAAATTGCTGCTTACAAGCAGGCGATCACGCTAATTTAATTAAAGTACTTGCCTACATTGAACAAAGTGATCAGTTAGGTTTAGTGATGGAGCTAATAGATAAAAGCTTTGCTAATTTAGGTCTGCCTCCAAGCCTTGAAACCTGTACGCGTGATACCTTTAACAATGATTGCCATTACTCAACTCACGCTATTTTAAAAATTGCACAGCAAATGGTAAATACACTGCATCACTTACATGTTCGTAAAGTAAGTCACGGCGACATTTATGCGCATAACACTATGGTTAACCAAAACCATGACGTTCTGTTTGGTGATTTTGGTGCTGCAACTAATTTAACGATGCTAAGTGAGTATCAACAAAAGCAACTAGAGTGGATAGAAGTAAGAGCTTTGGGCTGTTTAATTGAAGACTTATTAGGCACAGTAACCGGCAATGATAGGCAAAGTGAGCTATTTGGTGAAATGTCCGATATGGCAAAGTGTGCTATGCAACCTTCATTAAATCAAAGACCTACATTTACTGAGTTATTAGAAGAGCTGAACATATAATTGAGTAGAGTCATAAAAAAGAGCAACGCGTAGCACGTTGCTACTTTTTTAGTTTATGTTTATTGAATTAATCGAGCTCATTTAGTGCGCTTAAATGGGTAAACCTGTTGTTTAAGCATACCTACCGGCATGTAATCCCCGACTACACCATACGCTTCTGGCCACTCTTTTTGGCCTTTAACAGCAGTACCAAACGCGTAGTCTAAAAACGAAAAATGCGCAGCGTAATTGCGGTCAATCGCGGCTTTATCTGACGCATGATGCCAATGGTGAAACTGCGGTGTAACCATAAAGTATTTTAGCCAACCAAATTTCACACGTACATTTGCATGGTTAAACACAGCCTGTAAACCCACAATTATTACGTATAAACTAATTATTTGCTGTGAAAATCCAAGTACAAATATGGGCGTGAGCACTAAACTGCGCGTTACGAGTATTTCAAAAATATGCTGGCGAGAGCCCGCTAACCAATCCATTTCTTTAGCACTGTGATGTACGCCATGAAAGCGCCATAATAAAGGAACTTCGTGATAAGCACGATGCACCCAATACTGCATTAAATCGGCCACGAGTATTATTAAAAACAACTGCACTACAAATGGTGTTTGCTCTATATAACCTTGTACTGTAGATGATACAGCCCAGCCAAAGCCATAATGCACAAAGTGGTTAGTAACGAGTAATACAAAACCAATAATTAAATGGTTTACAAAAAAGTGATTTAAATCGCCTCGCCATTCGCTACGTAATATTTTTTGCTCTTTTCGATGGGGTAGCAGCTTTTCAATAACAATAAATATGAGTGTTGAGCCGAGTAAATCTAAAATAAACCAATCGAGCCCTATGTAAGGTGTGTCGGTGGCAAACTCGTTTACCTCAACGTTTGGTCCGCCAAACATAATTGCCAGAATAATAAAAAACCACGCTGTAGCCCCTAAACGCTTATTGGTATTGCGTACAAAGTTAAGTAATCCTAAACTGCCCGAGACCAATAATGATGCAAACATAAGCTGACGTAAAAAGTCGACACTGTAGCTTTTTCTCAGTTCTGGTGTGGTTAAGTATTCAGGAAAGTGAAACGCTAATACGCCTAAGCAACTCAGTATTGCTAAAAAGCAGGCTATGTAGCCACTTATGTTGCCCTCACCTATCTGAAGATGATTTGTGCGAAATACCTTTCGTGATAAAGCTCTGATCATTTTTATTATTCCTTGCTTCGTTGAGTTGATTAAATACAACGAAATTCCATTGATTTACACACCCACATATTAACAAAATTTAGGGTATAAAAAATACAAATAGTTCCCTCCATAGTCTGAGTTGCAAATATACAGATAAACCAAACGCAAAAAAGCCACGCAATGCGTGGCTTGGTTGGATAAAGCTAAAACTTTACATCATTAGGGCTGTATTATAAAAACGCACCTAATGCTTTAACTTGGTCTAACATGCGGTTTGAGAAACCCCATTCGTTGTCGTACCAAGCCATTACTTTAACTAGATTGCCATCGGCTTTAGTTTGCGTTGCATCAAAGATAGATGACGCTGGGTTATGGTTAAAGTCGATAGAAACAAGCGGAAGCTCATTATATTGTAAAATATCTTTCATTGAACCCGTTGATGCTTCTTTCATGATTGCGTTGATTTCTTCTGCAGTCGTATCGCGCTTAGTAATAAACGTAAAATCAACTAAAGATACGTTGATTGTTGGTACACGTACCGACATACCGTCTAATTTACCTGCAAGTTCTGGTAATACTAAACCAACAGCTGCCGCAGCACCTGTTTTAGTTGGGATCATAGATTGAGTTGCACTACGAGCACGGTATAGATCTGGGTGGTATACGTCAGATAAGTTTTGATCATTCGTATAAGAATGAATCGTTGTCATACTCCCCTTTTCAATACCTACGGTGTCGTTAATTGCTTTTGCAAGTGGTGCTAAACAGTTAGTAGTACACGATGCATTTGAGATGATTTGGCTATCAGCGTTAATTACATCGCTGTTTACACCATGAACCACTGTTGCATCCATATCTTTACCTGGAGCAGAAACGATTACTTTTTTAGCACCCGCTGTAATGTGCTTAGCAGCGTCATCACGTTTAGTGAAAAAGCCAGTACATTCTAAAACGATATCTACGTTTAATGCTTTCCACGGTAAATTTGCAGGGTCGCGTTCTTGCGTTAACGTAATTACGTCATCGTCAATTAACATGGTGTTATTTTCAAGTGTTACTTTTTTAGAAAATTGACCATGAACTGAGTCATACTGCGTTAAATGTGCATTAACGTTAGCAGGTGCTAAATCGTTAATTGCTACAATTTTAATTTCGCTGTTTTGAGCTGACTCATAAAGTGCACGTAAAACATTTCTACCGATACGGCCGTAACCGTTAATTGCTACATTAATCATTTTAGACTCCTATTTAAGTTCACTTGCTTGGCGAGCAAGCGCTTCAATTGCTTGCCAGTCTTTATTTTCAATTAGTTGTTTATCTAGCATCCACGTACCACCAACACAAATAACGTTGTTAAGCGCTAAATAGTTCGGTGCAGTTGCTAGGCTAATGCCGCCAGTTGGGCAAAAAGTAATATGTGGTAATGGGCCACCGATTGATTTAAGCATTGCTGTTCCGCCTGCAGCTTCTGCAGGAAAGAATTTTAAATACTTAAAACCATGCGACGCAAGTTGCATAACTTCACTTGCAGTTGCAGCGCCCGGTAAAAATGGTATATCTGATGTTTTAGCCAAAGCAATAAGCTCATCGCTCACACCTGGACTCACCATAAAATCTGCACCTGCGGCAACCGAAAGATCAAAACTTGCTTTATCTACTACCGTACCAGTACCTACATAGGCTTCAGGTACTTCTGCTTTCATCAGCTTTACAGCTTCTGCAGCAATAGGTGTACGAAGTGTGATCTCTAAGGCTTTTAAGCCACCGTTATATAACGCTCTTGCAAGTGGTGCTGCATCTTCTAATTTTTCGATTACAACCACTGGCACCACTGGTGCCGATGCTAAGATTTTTTCAATACTCATTACTTGTTCCTCATTACCCAGTATGGCTAATATTTATTCAAGTCCAAAAGCACTCGCGCCTAAATCGGCACTGCTTACGATATTTCTAAATCCAGTAAATAATTCGCGACCTGTACCAAATGTTGCACTTGGCAGGCTAAGTTCTGCTTCACGTTTAGCAAGTTCTTCGTCGCTAACGTGTACTTTTAATATTCCGTTTGGCGCATCAAGTGTCACTAAATCACCTTCTCGGATTTTAGCAATAATGCCGCCTTCTACTGCCTCTGGTGCTAAGTGAATAGCAGCTGGTACTTTACCTGATGCACCCGACATACGACCGTCAGTAACAATGGCTACTTTAAAGCCTTCATCTTGAAGCGTTGCCATTACTGGCGTTAATTTATGTAGCTCTGGCATACCTTTCGCTTTAGGACCTTGCTCTTTTAGTACGGCAATAAAGTCTTGGTTTAATTCGCCACGCGTGTATGCATCTTGCAGAGCACTTTGTGAGCTAAATACTTTTGCAGGAGCAGTAACAACCTGATGTTCGATAGCAACAGCTGACACTTTAATAACAGCTTTACCTAAGTTACCCGTTAGAAGTTGCAGACCACCTTGCTTACTAAAAGGGTTACTCACTGGGCGAAGTACTTCTTCATCATGTGAGTTTGCTGGGCAATCTACCCATTTAACTTTAGTTGGGCCGGTTGAGTTGCTCATGATCAGACTATCGTCTTTATCCAAACGAGGCTCTGTCATGTAAGGTGCTAAACCATCGCCTAGCATTGTTTTAACGTCTGTGTGTAAGTAACCAGCGCTTGCTAGCTCTCGCATTAAGAAACCCATACCACCAGCTGCTTGGAAGTGGTTTACATCTGCAGAGCCGTTAGGGTAAATACGTGTAAGTAGTGGTACAACTTCTGATAAATCAGACATATCTTTCCACGTAACCTGAATGCCCGCCGCTTTTGCTATCGCAACAATATGAATTGCATGGTTAGTAGAACCACCTGTAGAAAGAAGACCTACTAAACCGTTTATGATCGTTTTTTCGCTGATCACATCGGCCAAACACGGGCTTTCTTTATCATCTGTAAGCTGCTTAAGCATAGTTTCTACAGCATTACCTGTAAGACCATCGCGAAGCTCAGTGTAAGGATTAATAAACGAACTACCTGGAAGGTGTAAGCCCATTATTTCCATTAACATTTGGTTTGAGTTTGCAGTACCGTAGAACGTACAAGTACCTGCGCTGTGGTAAGACGCGCTTTCAGCCTCTAATAAGTCTTCGCGACTTACTAGACCTTGTGCAAATTTTTGACGAATACGTGCTTTTTCTTTATTAGGAATACCTGATTGCATTGGACCTGCTGGTAAAAAGAACACAGGTAAATGACCAAACGACAATGCACCAATTAATAAACCCGGAACGATTTTGTCGCAAACGCCTAAACAAAAAACGCCATCAAACACATCGTGTGAAAGAGAAATTGCCGTAGACATAGCAATTACATCACGAGAAAAAAGCGAAAGTTCCATGCCGTCACGCCCTTGCGTAACACCATCACACATTGCAGGAACGCCACCAGCAACTTGTGCTGTAGCATCGTATTTGGTAGCAATGTCTTTAATTAAATCTGGGTAGTCTTTGTATGGCACATGAGCCGATAACATATCGTTATATGAGTTGATAATAGCAAGATTTGGCTGCTCATCAGCCTTTAAGCGCGCTTTGTCATCACTGCTACATGCAGCCATAACATGGGCTATATTTCCGCAACCTAAACCGGCACGAACTCTTGTTTGTTTTTTTGCGTGCGAAATACGTTCTAAATAATCTTGACGGGTATTTTTACTGCGTTCGATAACGCGCTGGGTAACTTCTTGAATACGAGGATGTAACATAATTTAACTCATCTCTATTAGTTAGAGGATAAAGGCTCAGTAGCAACTACAGACTCCACGTAAATAACTGTACTGAGCATCTTTGATTTACCCGTTCAAAGGTACGCTACCAGGGAGCCTCTCACAACAGCCCTGACACCGGTGTCACTGTATTAACGCATAGCAATGACACCGGTGTCAACCCCAGGTAACAAAAATAGTTTAATATTTTAACATGACCGAATAATGACCTAATTGATTTTTAGGCACAAAGTATATTTTAGCAAGTTCAGAGCAAAAAAAAGCCCGAATAAGCGTCACTCATATTCGGGCTACTGTGAAAGTGTTTTTAACTCACTATTTTATCGCAGAGGTAGACTCGCGTGTAATCAAGCGTGACTCAAGCGTTACCTGATACGGCTGTTCTTGCGGTTGAGCTATGTGTGAAATAAGTTGAGTTACGGCTTGTTTAGTCATCTCTTCAACAGGCTGTGCAATAGTCGTTAAACCAGGCCAAATATGACGTGCAATGGGTGCATTATCAAAGCCGGCTATTGAAATATCATCAGGCACTTTTAATTGGCGCTGGGTAGCTAATTTTAATACCGCTGCCGCCATGTAATCGTTTGATGCAAATACAGCTGTTGGCCTAGGAGACAAATCTAAAATACTGCGTGCACTATCTACACCTGAGTGATAACTAAAGTTACCCTCCTCTACTAAGCGCTCATCAAACTCTATTCCATGGCTTGCAAGTGAACGCCTGTAGCCTTTAAAGCGTTGTTGCGTGGCACTGTGATCTGGATGTCCTTTAATAAACGCTATAGATTTATGCCCAAGACTGATTAGATGTTCAGTAATTTCAAATGCGCCTTGCTCATCATTACTACGAACTGAAATAGAATCATCTTGGAGTAAAGCTGACGCAACTCTTGCGTAAGGAATTTTTTTAGATTTTAAAAAAGCAACAAGCTCAGCAAAATCACCAAAAGGAGGTGTTAGCACAATGCCATCTAATCGAGAAGTCTGTAGTAATTGCTCAATATTATTTATAAGGGCTTCACCACGAAACTCACAAGGGTGTATCAATAAATTATAGTTATTTTCTTTGCATGCTTCTAGAGCACCCGTTTGCACGCGAGTAATGTAGCTTTTACTTGGGTTATCGTAAAGACACCCAATAATAAAGCTACGATTTTGTGCGAGGCCTCGTGCAATTGGATTTGGGGTGTAATCGAGTTCTTTAAATACCGCAAGCACCTTTTCTCGGGTTGCAGCACTAACATTAGGCTCGTTATTTAAAACGCGTGATACGGTTTTTTTAGAAACACCAGCATGACTTGCCACACTGTTTATTGTTACTTTTTTCATCACTCTATTTTTCCAAATGCGAACAAGGAAAGCTCCTTATTTGCTGTTGTGCAAACACGCTGCGGCACCAATTAGTGGAATATTATCTTGTGTTACAAGTATTACAGGAATTTGCCCTGCGTATTGCGACATAATACCCTTTTGAGAAAATCGTTCAACAAAACGACTCTCAAGAAGTCTTGCTTGCATACGAGGCAGTATTCCACCGCCAATAAATAGTCCGCCTAAAGCACCGTAAACAACGGCTAAATCGCCAGCTACACTGCCGATCCAATCACAAAATTGATTAAGAGTTGCATCGCACACAGCACATTCACCGCTATTTGCTAGGCTACTTATTTGCGCAGCATCTAAATTTTTAGCTGTTACACCCTTAACCGCAGACATCGCTTTGTATAAATGCGTTATGCCAGGGCCTGAAAATACAGTTTCAATAGAAACATGGGGATGATCTTTACGTAATTCATTTAATAGTAAAGTATCGAGTTCATTAACAGGTGCAAGCGATATATGCCCCCCTTCTGAACTTAAAACAGCGGTAGATTGCGACGTTCTAACTAAGCACGCGGCACCAAAACCAGTACCTGGACCTATAACACCAATGTTAGCATTGTCATCAGCTTGACCTGATTTAACAATGACATTTTGTTTAGGATCTAAGTAAGGAGCCGCATATGCAAAAGCAGCAAAATCGTTAATGACTTCTAGTTGCTGTAAATCAAAATGAGTTTTAAATTCACTAACACTAAAATGCCAACCTAAATTGGTTAAATGTACCTGCCCAGCTTTTATTGGACCTGCAACGGCTAAACATGCGCGTTTGGGTGTAATATGCGAGACTGTTTGTAAATATTGCTCAAGCGCACTTTCAAGTGAACCAAAATTAGCACTAGGAAAAATATTAATGTGCTCTATTACAAATTGGTTAGTGTGCTCATTAAAAGCAGTTATTAAAGCAAAGCGGGCATTAGTGCCGCCAACATCAGCAACTAAGATGGGATCAAATTGGGCAGAAGAGTTTAGGCTCATAGTATTATCTCTTTTGTTAAGCGACTCGTGCTTATTATTTTACAATGGTATACCATTGTTATTTATACTTTGAGCTATCACCTCAAAGTAGCTATCACAGTAAAAAATGCTGCCTAAAATATATAAACAGCGAATACGTTTTGACAACAAAATGATAAAACATTTACATTATGACACCGGTGTCAGCCGTTTATCAATAAAAATATACGTTAATTCACAAAAAGCTTGAAATTATTCATTAATAAACGAAAATGACACAATTATTTATCAAATTAATTAAGTTGTAACAATGAAAGGTAAAGCCACCTCATTTGATATTGCCCACTATGCTGGGGTATCTCAATCAACTGTATCTCGCGCTTTACGTAACAGCCACCTTGTTAATGAAGAAACACGTAAGCGTGTTTTCGATATAGCTAAAAAGCTTAATTATAAAGTTGATAAAAATGCCAGCAACTTGCGTACACAACAAAGCAGCACACTTGCATTACTTCTTTTCGAAGACCCTACTTCTGATGAGTCACAAATTAATCCTTTCTTTTTAGCCATGCTTGGCAGCATTACCCGTGCTTGCGCTAAAGAAGGTTACGATTTATTAGTATCATTTCAATCGGCCAGTGCTGATTGGCAAGCAGACTATGAAGATAGCCACAGAGCCGATGGTATTATTTTACTCGGTTATGGCGATTACATTGATTACCAACCAAAATTTAATACCTTACTTGAACAAAACACTAAGTTTGTTTGTTGGGGTGCAACGGTCGATAATCGCCCAGATTTAACTGTTTGTTGTGATAACTACGGTGGCGGTAAGCTTGCCGCTGAGCACTTTATTGCTCACAGCAGAACTGACTGCGCTTTTATTGGTGATGCATCTGATCATAGCCCTGAATTCTTTAGTCGTTTTCAGGGCTTTAAAGATGAGCTACTGGCTAACAACGTAAAAATAAACGAACGTAAAATGGCTAATGCTATATCTACTGAAGAATCTGGATATCACGCCACTCGTTCGCTTATCGCTAATAATATTAAATTTAACGCCTTATTTGCTGCAAGTGACTTAATTGCTATTGGGGCTATACGTGCACTTAAAGAAGCAAATATTAACGTGCCAAAAGATGTTGCGGTAGTCGGCTTTGATAACATAGCCATTGCTAGTTATGTAAACCCACCGCTGACGACGATAGAGCAAAACACCACTGTTGCTGGGCAAATGCTCGTAGAGAACTTATTAAAACTGATACGTGGTGAAGAAGTGCAAAGTACCCTATTAGCTCCTATTCTAATTCCTAGAAGGTCAAGCTGAGCCTGCCTGATAAAATAAAGCAGAATTAACAAACCATTTTAATTGGCAGTTACAACTACTTAAATTTTATTCAGTATATTTTTATCTATTCATTTCACTTTTCTTTCTGATGTATTCATATCTCAAAAAAATTCAAAATTTAGATATAAAAAAAGCCTCTAACGAGGCTTTTTTATTAAACAACTTTTAACTCATACTAGCAAGTTATTAGAAATCGTAAGACGCTGATAATTGAATTCTACGAGGAGACTGGTAAGACTGAGCTAAACCAAATGTAGCATTTCCATCGCCAGCAGCTATTTCTGCAGCTTCGTCGTAACGAGTTTCAGTAGAAGCATCAAATACGTTAAATACATCCATAGCTAAACGAACTTTCTGATCGTTAAAGCGAAGGTTATAAGTAAAGTTAAGATCTAAACGAGCTGTCCATGGTGTAGTACCCATGCTGCCACGAGGGAAACGTTTGTCACCTACGTAGTAAGTATCACCATATTGGTATTGATCAGGATCTGGAGTATAACCTTGGCCTAAAGCAGTCCAAGGACGTCCAGATGCGATATTAACATTAGCACCAATTAGGAAGTCTTCTGTAACAGCAAAAGCACCATAAATTTTAATGTTATGACGACGATCTGCAGGTAGATTACCATTAGCACCATCCATTAAATAAGGGTAATCCCAATCTTGCGTAAGACCAGCATCATCTTGACCATTATCAGATTTAACAAAACCTTCTGTATTACCATAGTTGTGAGACCATGTGTATAGCGCTTTTAAAGACCAAACCTGATCCCATGTTTTCTCTAATGTTAAATCAACTGATGCGTATTTACGCTTAGCTTCCGGGTAACCTAACTCTTGTGCAGTAAAGCTATATTCTTCAGTGGTACCGTCACCATCAAGATCGAAATTGAAAGTAGCGCCATTACCAGGATTAAATAAGAACCAGTTCTCACCTAAATACTCACCATTTTCATCATTAAAGATATAAGAACCATCATCAATTTGATTACCTAAAACACGGTAAGTTGCCTTGATACCCCATGACCAATCATCATTAATTGCTGCTTGATAACCAATCATATACTCATCGTTATACATTGGTTCAAGATCTTTATCAGATAAGGTATTTGATGGTTTTGCAGTACCGTCACCACCATTAGAAATAGCAGGATCACCTAGCTGAGTACCTAAACCTACAGGAGTACCGTCAGCATTTAACCCTTCAAAAGCGTACCAAGTTTGGATAAATGTTTCTGCACCCGCTAAACGAATATTTGTATTAGCTGCTACCGGTAGGTAATAACGACCAGCAGTGAAGAATAACTTACTATCGCCATCTCCATTAATATCCCAAGAACCACCTATACGAGGGGCAATTTGGTTATCGATAGAAACAAACTCTTCGCCATCTGCATTGTAGTTAGTAAAACTATCATTACGAAGGCCTAATGTTAATGTTAAATCTTCAGTAACTGACCATTGATCTTCAATATAAATAGCCCAGTTTTCTACTTCAAACGAACCGCCATTTTTATAATCGCGTACACGTGTTGTCTTCATTTCTTCAGGTAAGACATAACCATTAGCCAGTCTAGCGCCTTCTTCGTATGTACGATAATAGTAGTAAACGCCACCAGAGTTTTGTGTTGTTGAATCAGCTGTATTAGTTTCAGAATCATAACCAAATTTTAACGTATGCTCATCGTTTAGGTAGTAATCAAAGTCAACGCGCAATTGCTCACGTTTATCTTCATTTTCACCAACGGTAAAGTTTACATAACACGTAGTATCCTCACCTAAATCGGCATCATAACCTGTAGGACAATCATCAAAGTCTGAGTAATCAGTTTCTGAAAACTTAACCTGACCATACATTGCTGACATACTTAGGTCATCTGTTAGATTACCAGTATAACGAACTGCAAAACTTTCTCCGCCTCGCTTGTGAAAAGCTGTACCGCCATCTTCAGTATAATTACCATTTCCTTCAGGATCTGAAATTGTTTTTTCAGAATAAGTTCGCTTATCACTAAAGCCCCAAAGCATTAGCTGATGATCTTCGTTAATATTCCAATCAAAACGAGCTAGGTAATATGGGTCATCATCTTTTTCAACTGTTAAATCTGTTTGTGATGCATTACCGTATTCATAGTCATTATCTCTTGCAGTGTAAATACCATAGAAGAATAATGTGTCTTCAACTATTGCACCTGAAGCATAAATACTTGTTTCAAATGAATTGTCGTAGTCGTCTTGGTTATTAACATATAAATCACCAATACAATGCCCGTCTGCATCGTCACAACGATCATTTTGTTTGTAAAGTGAATCAGGAGCTTGCTCACTTAACGAGTCAGATGAATAAATCGTTTCAACACCAAAGTGAAAATCATTAGAACCAGATTTAGTAACTGATGAGATTAATCCACCGGTAGTACGCCCGAACTCTGCAGAATAACCACCCGTTTTAACTTGAAAGCTATCGTACGCGGTGAATGGGATTGTTGCACCGCCAAGACCATTTCGGAAATTAGTCATATTTAGACCATTCACGTAATAAGCATTTTCAGCTACAGAAGCACCACCAAATGAAGCTTGGTCGCCAAAACGACTATCCCCTTCAGTTGCGCCAGGCGCAAGCAATGCTACTGAAGTTACTGAGCGAGATATTGGTAGTAGCGCTAGTTCTTCAGAGCTAATATTTAATGAAGACTCTGATGCAGAAACATCTATTGCACGAATAGAGCCACCTACAACAGCAATTCTTTCGATATTACCTGTAGTTAGTGGAATTTGAATGAGAGCTGTTTTACCTACCCCTATAACAACATCTTTAACTTGAGCTTGGTCAAAACCAGATTGGGATACTGTAATATCATACTTACCTACTGGCACTTGCTTAAGATCAAACTCACCATTTGCATCAGCAGTTAGTGTTTTAGAATAACCTTTGCTTTTATCTGTTATTGTTATTGATGCACCCGCTAATGAAACACCTGACTGAGCCGTTAAGCTACCTTTGATAGCGCCATTAACGTTATCTGCCATTGCTGGCATTGCCGCACTTAACGTCATTGCAACTGCTGCAGCAGTGAATGAGCGTTTAAATGTCTTAGAAAAATTATGGTTCATTTTTGATTTATCCCTAGATAATTAGATTATTATTTTTTATGTCTTACGTTAAATACTTTATATAACGCCTACTAATTTAAAGTATTTAACCCCCTTAACGTGTAAGGAGAAACAAATTAATAACACAATAAAAACAAACTTACCAACAAAATGCGACAGCAATTAACAGGAAAATCACCATAAAAAACAATAAATTAACAAAAAACCAAGGATAAAACCAAAAAACAAAATAAAAACAAAAAAAAATAAACATATAATTTACATTGTTGGTTGTTTGCAAAACCAACAAAATGAATAAAAAGCAGGCTTCATTATTTATAAAAACAGCGCCATAAACACTATTAAAGAAAAACTCTTATACAATTGACTTAAAACTCCTATCAAAATACTATCCCACTTAATTAGCATAAATATTCACACCACACTTCACAAACCCTATACCGTTGCAAAAAACGGAATTTAATTTAGAAAAAAAAACGCCTAATTAAAATCTTTTTTTATGTCATATAATTTCAAAATCATTACTTAAATGACTCGAAAACCACCAAATAATGATCCCAAACTCGTTTACCACTGAGTAAAAGTACCTGCTTAATATATTTTGCATGTATCCAGACTTTAGGTGTAGCTGAGTTTGTGTCCTCACCCAACTTATAACCTGCTTTATTTACACCTATACATCCCACGCTTATTTTGGTAAAAAAATGCCGCTATTAGCAAATTACCCTAACTCTTTTACATAACTATTTTTAATATCAGCTTGTTTTACATCATTTAGCGCATTACTTGCTAATAACGTTAAAATAAGAGAGCGAAAAATGGCTAATACTATACCCACTGAATAATTGAGGTATCACGCCGTTCACTTATCGCTAATAATATTAAATTTAACGCCTTATTTGCTGCAAGCGACTTAATTGCTATTGGCGCTATACGTGCACTTAAAGAAGCTAATATTAACGTACCAAAATTTGTTGCATCGGCTTTGTTATTACAGTCATTGCAAATTACGTAAACTCACAACTAACTACAATAGATCGAAACACCACTGTTGCTGGGCAAATGTAGTAGAGAACTTATTAAAATTGATATGTGGTGAATAAGTACAAAGTGCCCTATTAAATCCTATTCTCACTCCTAAAAGGTCAAGCTGAGCCTTCTTAATTAAGCAAATACTGATTACATCTGTTCACATTCATTTACAAACAATAAAATCATATAATAAACAATAAATTAAAAAAAACACCACCCAAAAAACTATACTTTTTCATCAAAAAAACATCAATTACACATTCCTTAGCAACAGCAAACTGTTAACTGCATTTACTATTTTGTTTCTATAATGTAAATTTATTGTGCCGCTATGATCTTGATCTGTAACTTTATAGCCTAAATAACAACAATATCTCAGGGATTTACATATGTTTAAAACTAAAGCTCTATCAAATGCAATAAGATACTCTTTATTGCTAGGCTCTGTAGCCTTAGCGCCTAACGCGCTAGCTCAAGAAAATGACTTGAATTCAGACGTAGAATTAGAAGAAGAAGCACCTGAACGAATAGTTGTAACAGGCTCACGTATAAGAAAAGCTGAATTTTCAAATGCATCACCAATTCAAATTATCAATGGCGACTTATCTCGTGAAATGGGTTTATTTGATGCAGGCTCAATGCTTCAATCGACCAGCCAAGCGGCTGGTGCTCAAATAGATAATACATTTGGTGGTTTTGTACTAGATAACGGTCCGGGCGCTGCAACAATCGGATTTCGTGGTTTAGGTGCTGAACGAACTCTTGTACTTATTAATGGCCGAAGAATGGCTCCTGCTGGCGTTGGTGGTGCACCAACATCCCCTGATTTGAACTTAATACCTGGCGTAATGATTGAGCGTGTAGAGAATTTATTTGATGGCGCATCAACCGTTTATGGTTCTGATGCGGTAGCGGGTGTAGCTAACGTAATATTAAAAAAAGATGTGGAAGGTTTTATTTTTGATGCATCTTATCGTCAACCTAAAGGTGAAGGCGGTGAAGAAACTGTACTTTCGGGTATGTGGGGCAAAACCATGGATAATGGTTTTATCACTGTAGGCGTTGAATATTCAGAACAAAAATCTCAATCTTTATCTGGTAACCCTTTTGTTAAAGGGTGTGAAGAGCGTATTTGGGAAGCTGAAGATGGCAGTATCGTAACGAGAAACAGTGGCTATGGTCCTGTGGCGAGTGGTGAAGATTCATGTGATATTTTCCCTCTAACAAACCGTATTAGCGTACCTTCTTTCTTTGGTAGTGTTTATTACACTCCTAACTTTACAAACACTGGTATTCCAAACTTCAGCGAATCAACTGTACCATCAAGTCTTGAAGGATTTTTACCTTCATGGGTAGCTGGCGATTTCGATGGCGATGGTATTAATGATGGTGTATTTGTTGATGGTAACGGAGATGGTTTCCGTGACGTTGATTTCCAAGACCCTCTATACGCTTTCCAACAATCTGATTACTACAAAAGTGGTGATTACAGAAGTAAAAATGAACGTATTTCACTAATGCTTAATGGTGAATACAACTTCCAAGACGATAACGACACAACTTTCTACTATGAAGGTTTATACGCTAGTCGTAAATCACCAATTTTTAGCCCTGGTGCACAAATATTTCAACAAGTAGCGGCATCAAATCCGTATAACCCTTGTGGTACAAACGGTATTGACTGTTTTGGCGTGTTAGGTGTGGGCCCTGGTGGACCTGAAGCCGTTCAGCCAATCATCAACATTCGTGGTGACCGTGATCAAACTGAGGTTGAAGTTTCACAATATCGTTTAGTTACTGGTGTTACTGGTAACCTCGGTATGTTTGAAAACATTGGTTTAGACAATTGGTACTACGACGCGTCTGTATCGTACAGCGCATCAAAAGGTACTGACCACCGTGTTGGTATTGATGAAGAGCGCTTAATTAACTCATTAGAAACCGCTGTTCTTAATGATGATGGGACTGTTACCTGTGGTACGGGTTCTGATGGATGTGTTCCTGTTAATTTATTTGCAGACAGTATTTACCAAGAAGGCGGCGGTACGCTTTCACCTGAAGAAGCGGCCTATTTATTTATTGATCGCGACATCGAAACTAAAGTAAACCAGTTTGTTTTTAATGCATTCATGGGTGGTGACTTCTTTGCACTACCATGGAATAACGAAACTGTTGCAGGTATCGTTGGTATTGAATATCGTCGTGATGAGATTGAATCAAATCCTAATGCAGCAGCATCACAAGGCTTACTATGGGGCTACTTTGCTGACCAAGGTGCTGATGGTTCTCGTAATCTAAAAGAAATATTCACAGAAGTTGACTTCCCTTTACTTAAAGGAGTTAAAGGTGCTGAAGAACTTACATTTACAGCTTCTGGCCGTGTTTCTGAAGAATCTTTCTACGATGCTGAATCAACTTATAGTCTTAAAACTATCTACCGTCCTGTTGATTGGTTTACTTTACGTGCAACAAAAGGTACTTCTTATAGAGCGCCAAACTTACGTGAACGTTTCTTAAACGGTACGTCTGGTTTTAATACAGTTGCCGATCCATGTGTTGTTCCGGAAGATGCTCGTAATATAGACCCATTGAACCCAGGTTCAGCAGCTACATATAATGCGGCTGAAGAAACACGTGATACAGCGGTACTAAACGCTTGTCAAGCATCAGGTATTGATCCAACTACTCTTGGTTTAGGTCAAGGTGGGACTGATTCATATACTGGAACTTATAGCGCTGAGATTGAAACTGGCGGTACAACTGAGCTTAGTGCTGAAACATCAGTGGCTAAAACATACGGTTTTATCTTTGAACAACCGTTCACTGATGCATTTGATTTAACAATGTCATTAACTCGTTTTGATATTGAAGTAACAAATAGTATTGCAGAGCCAAGCGCTGGTTACAGTATTGGTCAGTGTTATTCTGCTGATGGTAATGATGCTTTCTGTAGCCGTATCGGCCGTGACGAAAATGGTCAAATTGATTTAGTTGATGCTAGCTTTATCAATATTGGTTTAATCTCATCTAAAGGTTTTGATTACAATATCTACTTTGAAACAGATACGGTAATTGCAGAAGAAAACTTAGGTATTACACTAGACCTTCAAGCTACGCGCATGACAGAGCAAGTTTTTGATGTACTTGGTACTATTGATGACAATATGGGTGAGCCAGATTCACCAGAATGGCGCGGTACAGCACGCTTACAACTTAAATATTCTGATTTTAGATTTAACTGGGAAACACGTTTCATCGGTAAAGGTCGTGAAGATGAAGATGATTTAGGTGAATTCGAAGAAGGTACTGCAGGTTGTCGTGGTTTAACTGACGCAAATGGTGCTCCACTTAAATGTCGCCCTGTTGGTTTCACCGATGACTACTTTGTACATAACATCGGTATGACTTGGTCTAACGATGCTTATAAAGTGAACTTTGGTGTACGTAACGTATTTAATGAAGCTCCACCAAAAGTAGATCCAAGTGGCTCTTTCTCAAATACTAACATCCCTCTAGGTGTTGGTTATGATACTTCAGGACGTAGCCCATACATCAGTTTTACAGCTTCTTTTTAATTAGAATTGGCTGAGTATATATTCAATCCAGATGGCCTAAAATTTTAGGCCATTTTTTTTGAGGGAATAAAAAATGAAACTTAAAAAAAGAATGTTAGTAGGATTTACCTTACTAAGCCTATCTTCTTTCGCTAATAGCGAAACTGAAGATGCGACACAAATGAGCAGTATCGATGCTTTCTCAATGTCATCGGCTATCCGTAGTGTTGTAGCATCACCTGATGGTAAGAAGCTTGCTATTTTAAGAGCGACTACCAAAAATGGTGACTATATAATTGAGATAAGAGATCCAAATAACCTAGAAGCAGACCCCGTAAGGTTGGGCGCTGATAAAATGCTGATATCTTCCATCGTATGGTTAAACGATGAAAAAATTGGCGTTATGTTTAGACAAATACTAGAAGATGGAAGTCGCAAATACTGGGTTAATAAGTTTGCAATAACTGATGCTGATGGTAAAGGCGACTGGTTATTACCATTTAAGAAAAAGCGAAATGTTCAATTTAATATAATAAATATACTTCCAGACAAAAAAGATGAAGTACTTGTAGAAGTTGATATTAATAATAACTACATTCCAGATGTAGTGAGATTTAATATTAACACTGGACGAAGCGTTACTGTAATGCGCGGAAATGAAAAAGTATCAGGCTCGTTTGTTTCTGACTACGATGGTGAAATAAGAATAGCCCAAGGTTGGAATAAATCTGATAACGCAATCGATTATTATGCCCGAGATAAAGGCAATGATGATTGGAAAGTAATTAAGCAAGTTAGTCCTAAAAAGCGTGAAAACTTTGAGATATTAGGATTTGCAAAAGGTAATCCTAACGAAGTTTATGTTAACGCCAACTTAGGCGAAAATACGACTGGCATTTATATTTACAATATTAAAACAGGTCAGTATTCTGAACGTCAATTTGGTCTTAAATCTGTAGATACAGACGGTGTTATACTTGATACCGACGGTACTTTACAAGGCTTTCGCTATACAACCAAGCAGCCTAAGTTTTATTTCACAGACCCAAACCTTCAAGCACTTAACGAATCTGTTGCTTCTTTATTTAAAGATAAATTTGTACAAATCATTAGTAGCTCTGATAACGATAACGTATTAGTGGTCAGAGTATCTGCTGACGATAACCCAGGCAGCTATTACATTGTTACTAATAAGCAGAAGCTGACTAAAATTGGTGACCGACTTCCGTTTATTGATAAAAGTAAATTAGGATCCGTTAAATATATCTCTTATAAAGCAAGAGATGGACGCAAAATAAAAGCGTATGTAACCATCCCTGCGACTAAAGGTCCTTACCCTGCGATAGTACTTCCTCACGGTGGTCCTTGGGTGCGTGACTCTGTTGTATTTGATGACTGGGCGCAGTTACTCGCCTATCATGGTTACGTAGTTATTCAACCAAACTATCGTGGATCTACGGGGTACGGTCTGGAGCATTGGATAGCCGGTGATAATAACTGGGGTTTGAAAAAACAAGATGATTTAGACGACGCGGCACAATATTTAATAGATAAAGGTTTAGCAACAAAAGATAAGCTTGCTTTATTTGGTTGGAGTTATGGCGGTTATGCTGCATTTGCTGCATCTATGCGTGAAAACAACATATATAAATGTGTTGTTGCCGGTGCAGGGGTAAGTGATTTAAGCCGTATTAATGCAACTCTTAACGAAAATCGCTTTTTAAGTATTTTACAACGCCCTACGATTACAGGTGTATCCCCTGTAGAGCAAGTAAATAAAGTAAATATTCCTATACTGGTTGTGCATGGTGATATCGACAGTCGTGTTCCAGTAAAACACAGTAGAGACTTCGTATCTGAGCTTGAAAAGTACAAAAAAGACTTTAAATATATTGAGCTTGAAGATGCCGATCACTTTTCTGATACGCTTTTCTACGATCATAAAAAAGAATTTTATACCGAGTTGTTATCATGGTTTGATAATAAGTGTGGCCTCAAATAATGTAACTAAAAAGTGACACTCATTTTATTTGAAGAGCATTCTTTTGTTTTAATATTAAGTGAGTACATAACAAAAAGGCTTCTAAATTTATTTAGAAGCCTTTTTTAATAACTACAGCATGCTTTATATTAGTCTTTAAGCGATTCGGCAACCACAGGGTAATAATCCCAAACTTGTTTATCACTGAGTGAGCGTACAAGCTTGATGTATTCTGCGTGTGTCCAAGCTAGAGGTGTTGCTGAGTTTGTGCCCTCGCCTAACGCATAACCTGCTTTATTTACGCCAACGCCATCCCATACCTGCTCAGGTAGCATCATGCCGCTATTGGCAAACTGCTCTAAGCCTTTTACGTAGCTATTTTTAATGTCCGCTTGTTTTGCATCATCTAGCGTATTATTTGCGTTTGCGGCCGCTATTTCATAGTGTCCGCGTTCGCCTGTAAAAAATGGCCATACACGACCACGTTGGCCTGGCGTGTTGCTCCCACTTTCGGCGTAATTAGTACCTGTGGTTTCATCTTCGCCGTAACCGTCGTTGCCATAACGGCGATAGCCTGCAAATGTGCCGCTACCATCGGTAAAGTTAAAGCTGTATTTAACTTGTAAGTTATCTTCAAGCGTTTCGTCGTCATACTCAGGCAGGGTTTTAACTATACTTGAATCGTTGGCACTTCTTACTCCATAGCGGACTAATTCTAAAAAACCACCGTCTAAAATCTGCTTTTTGTTAAAACCTTCACGGCCATTGTTGGCGTTAATTTTAGTATTAGAGTTAGCGTCGGTGTCTTGACCTATACGAATAAAATACTCGCCATCGGTGCTATCACCTTTTAAATTACCTTCGGTGGTAAACATTTGCGATTCTATATCACTGTTGTACTTTTTAGCCGTTGCTAAATAACGATCTGCATTTTGAGTATCACCACTGAGTGTTGCTATGTCACTGGCTGTTATAAGGCCAGCAACAACGGCAGCCGTTGTAGAGGGAGAATAACCACTTTGCTCTTCCCAGCGCTCTTGCTGTGTTGCAGGTGGAGTGATTTGCATGTTGTTCCATAAAATTTTAGCTCTTCCGCCATCAACTAAAAAGTCAGCTGCCGGTTTTAGCATGCGTGCGTACCAATCTTTAAGTTCGTTATCACTTAGTACGTTTGCTTGATGTAACTTCCACGCGAGCATAATTGGCATAGCCGTTTGATCTAGCTGTACCCCTACCCATTCAAGTTCACCGTCAACATGTGTTTTTTGTAAAAACCATCCTGTATCACCATTGTTACCCGGGGTTTTACTAGTAACTTGTACTTTTTCAAGGTATTCGAAGGCCGTTTTTGCTGTCGCTGTATCGCCTAAGGCCATAAATGCCATCGCTACTTGATAAAAATCACGAACCCATACCGCTTTGTAACCAGTCGAACCCTCTTTGGCTGAAACAGTTTCACCCCAAGGATTAGAAAGTGAGGCAATGAGCGCACCTGCATTAGTTTTGTCTTCTTGCGCTTTTAGTACCATTGCACTGGTATAAAGTAGCTTACCGTCATCGGCTGTTTGCTTAACCATTGTATTTAATGGCTCAAGGCTTTGTAAATAATCTTCCCAGCCTAGCGCTTCACCTTTACCGTTGTAGGCATCAAGCACATTTTGATAACCTTTAGATAAGCTCTGTGCACCTTGTTGCTGGCTTTGCTGCTGCGTTTTACCAAAGCTTAGTGCTAAATCAAATGTGGTATTACTATCGATAGTACCAAGCTCTGCCAGCAGAGTGACGTTACCGGCCTTATCGCCTGTGTTTGAATATTTTTTGCTTAGTGTGTGTTGTTTTTTAAGTGAGGTGATGCCATCGCTCACACCTGTAAAGCCTACACTTTGCATTTTGAATGACGTAGATGATTGCAACGTTAAAAAATTATCATCTTCCCATGCTACTAAGCCTTGCTCAGTGGTTTTTGCAAAATCACCTAAGCCGTTGTTGTTTATATAAGGATTAACAGCAACATACGCTTTCACGCCTTTAAGTGATGTATTAAAAATACTGCGTACAAACAATGTTTGTCCGTCAGGGTCGGTGAATATGTGTTTTTCGAGGGTAAAACGCCCTTTCTTATCTGTACTTGTTACTTTGTAAGCAAGCGATAGTGGTCTGCCTTTATCGTCTTTATGTAAGTAATCAATTGTAACGTCTAAGTCGTCAGCTTCAGTGACTGTAAAATCTTTACCGGTTACTACAAACTGCATATCTTTAATTTGAGCTTGGTGAATGAGTCCAAACATAGTTTCGGTGATCATACCTTTGGCAATTGAAAACCATACTTTTGATACTTCACCTGTCGCAGCGTTGTTATTATATTGGCCGTTTTGGTATTGCTCAAAAGAAGTACCAATTCCGGTTTTACCCGCGTAAGCCCAAAATGGTTCAACACCTGGTGCGCCAGGAGCTGCTGAAACTGTAGCGTCAATATTTTCGTTATTCGTATTTTGTGCACCACAGGCTGTTAAGCCCAAAGTTAAAAGAGCGGTAGTAATAAGGTTATATTTTTTCATTGTGTGACCCTTAGTTTGAATTTTTAACGCGCATTACAGCAATCGCAGCAACAACGAATGATGCAGCACCAATTAATAATGCGTAAATAGGCTGGTTAGAAAATACGTGGCGTAAAATAAGCCCTAAAATACTAGCAGCAAGCAATTGCGGTATAACAATAAAGAAGTTAAAAATCCCCATATACACGCCCATTTTATTACTCGGTAGTGCGTTACTTAACATTGCATAAGGAAGCGATAAAATAGAAGCCCATGCAAAGCCAACGCCTATCATTGGAATAAGGAGCATTTTTGGATCTGTTATAAACATAAAGCTCGCAAGGCCCAATGCGCCTAGTAATAAGTTAAAGCAATGTGCGCCTTTTAAGCCCATTTTTTTAACTAAAAATGGAATACACATAGCGGCAATAGCTGCAAAGCCATTGTAAGCTGCAAATAAAATACCGACCCAATCAGCCCCATCGTTAAAGGCTTTACTTGTTGCATCACTGCTGCCGTAATGAAAGCTTGTTACTGCGGCTGTGGTATAAATCCACATGGCAAATAACGTAAACCAGCTAAAAAACTGCACCCATGCAAGCTGCTTCATGGCTTCTGGCATGGTAAATACATCTTGTACTACTTGGTAAAAACCACCTCGAGTTTTGTTAGCACTTTTAAGCGCTGCTGCAATCCACTGCACAATACCAAACGCTAGTAAGCCACCAGCAAGTAGGTATAACTCTTTTTCAAGCGATAAACCCATTACTAATGCAAGGGTTGCTAAACCTAGTACCACAAAAATAATGGCACCTTTATTGAAGTTGATATCTACTAATGCGGTGTTAGTCGGTTTGGCAGTGTGGTTTTCAAAAGCAGCTAATTGCTCAGGGCTATATTCTTTGGTTCGCATAACTGTCCAAAGAACTGCGACTAGCAATACGACTCCACCCCAATAAAATGAATATTTAACAGATTCAGGGATTTGCCCTGGCGCAGCGGTATTACTTACGTCAAACCAATTGGTCATCATCCATGGTAGCGCTGAGGCTAATACCGCACCAATACCAATAAAAAAGCTTTGCAAGCCATAGCCCGTAGCACGTTGTTTTTCTGGCAGGTTATCGCCTACAAGTGCTCTAAAAGGTTCCATAGTGACATTGATTGAGGCATCCATAATCCATAACATACCTGCAGCAATCCAAAGAGTTGGTGAATGCGGCATGATAAAGAGTGAGATAGTAGTAAGTACCGCCCCTATGAAAAAGAATGGACGACGACGACCAAAACGCCCCCATGTTTTATCACTCCAATAACCAATTATTGGTTGCACTATTAAGCCCGTTAGCGGTGCTGCAACCCATAAAATAGGAATATCATCCACTTGTGCGCCTAGGGTTTGAAAAATACGGCTCACATTGCCGTTTTGTAGTGCAAAACCAAATTGAATACCTAAAAAGCCAAAGCACATATTCCATATTTGCCAAAAACTTAGATTTGGTTTGTTGCTGTCATAATTATTATTTTGATTATTCATGATTAGCCTTATTAGTTAAAACTGCGCTACTAAATGCATCTAGCGAAAGCATAAGCTTTGTAACTTCTTTGTCAGTGATGATCTTTACCGTGTTTTGTTCAAGTAAGTCGTGTAGCGGTTTATTTCGCTCAAAGGTATTTGCTTGCTCTGGTGTTAAATTAATTAATACCGTTTGTGGCTCCTCACTAAAATTACTAAAAACATAAACAGATTGCTGTCCCAGCGAGCGTACAAAACCAACAACGCGTTCGCTATTGCTAAGTGAAAGCTCTGACATGGTTCCACCTACAACAGCGGGTAAACGATTAAGAGCCATTATTGATTTATAATAATCACGAAGTGATGCTTGCTCGCTCGATAAGTTAGCGCCGTCGAATTTTCCGTTGTTCATCCATGCTTGATGCGCTGGTACACCAATATAGTCAAAAATGCTGGTGCGAGTAGATGTGCCAAAACCTGCGTTTTCAGATCCGTCCTCCCCCACATCTTGGGCAAAATATAATAAAGTAGGTGCGCGACTCATTAAGCTAGAAACGACCATTGCTGGTTTCCCCCAGCGTGCATCACCTGCAAAATCAGGGCTAGCAATGCGTTGTTCGTCGTGATTTTCTAAAAAGTGCAGCATGTGCGCTTCAATATCAGCCACTTGGCTTTGGGCTGCAAAAATAGTATTAGCCGCTTGCTTACCCTGCATAATGGCTTTTAATGTGTCGTAAAAGCCGACTTTGTCATACAAGTAATCCATTTTTCCTTGCTGAATATACGCTCTGTACATTTGTGGGTTGTAAACTTCAGCCAATAAAAACGCATCGGGCTTTTGCATTTTTATTGATGAATTTAAAAAGCTCCAAAATTCAACCGGCACCATTTCGGCCATATCGTACCTAAAGCCATCTACGCCTTTATCAAGCCAGTACAAAGTGATGTCTCTAAATTTATACCAACTATTAGGAAGCTCTTTATTTTGCCAAAACGCATAATGAGCGCGATAATCTTGGTTTTCTAGCTCTTTAGGTAATACAGGAAAGTCATAGCTGCCATCAGGCTTAACGCCATAATTCACTCTTACGGTTTCGTACCAATCGTTAATATCTGGCTTGGGTGCACGCGCACCATTCCCCGTCCATATCGCTGGCGTTTCATCAAAAAAACCGTCAGCTAAAGGGTGAGTATTACCCCCTAAAACTGTATAGCTTTGTGATGTTGGAACCTGAAAAGACTGACCCGGGACATAGTAAAAGTTATTATTTTTGTCGTACTCTTTGCTGGTGTCGTCTTGCTCACCAAAGTCTTTTATTCCCTTTGGTTTTGCTACTGATTTATAATTACGAGCCACATGGTTAGGTACAATATCTATAACCACTTTCATGCCATGCTCATGAGTGCGCTCAATCAGATCACTAAACTCACCCATTCTATTGGTCACATTTATGGCTAAATCTGGGTTTACGTCGTAGTAATCTTTTATTGCATAAGGTGAACCTGCACGGCCTTTAACTACATCAGGGTCGTCTTGCGTAATCCCATACTCGGTATAATCGCCCACTAGCGCATGATGTAAAACACCGGTATACCAAACATGGGTCGTACCCAATTCTTTAATACCTTTAAGTGCAGCATCGTTAAAGTCGGCAAATTTACCTACGCCATTTTGCTCTTTTGTACCCCAGGGCACATTCGCGGTCTGTGTGTTACCAAATAAGCGTGTAAATACTTGGTATACAACAGGCTTTGTTAACTCATTTTGTGCCTGTTTAGGGGCTTGCTGTTGTTCGGTTTCATTATTGTCTGAGCACGCACTTGTTATAAGTGCGCTACACAGTAATGCGGGTACATAAACTGATTTTTTCATTGTGTGTCTTTTTGTCAGTAGTGTTATAGCTTTATACTAAAGATATCTGCAGCAAGCATACAGTTGCTGCATACGTATTCACTTAAACATTCACGGCGTATTAATCACTAATACCGTAGCAGTCATTGGCTCTAAGTTAATACTGTTAGTTAGTTTAAAAGTGTGTTGTGTGAATAATACCTGCGCATTGGCATTTTTTGGTATGGCTTCTTGCATGTAATCAAGATTATGCTTTTGTGTTACTTTGTTTTTATTCATAAAAACCAATACTGTTTGCGTATCACTAACGCGAGCATAACTATAAACACCATTGTTCGGACTGAAATGAACGAGCTTACCCTTTGCAAGCGCCGGGCTTTGCTTTCTAAAGTTAAGTAGCGTGCTTATAGTTTCATGCATATCGCGCTGATCTTTACTTAACCCGACTCCAGTAAACGCATTAGCGTTTTGATTTTCGAACCCACCAGGAAAATCAATGCGTATATCACCATGATCTTTACTCGGCGTATTATCCAATAATATTTCGGTTCCATAATATATTTGAGCAATGCCGCGCGTTGTTAAAAACAAAGTCATCGCCATTTTAGTTTTAGCTAAGTCTTGCCCAAGCTCCGTATATACACGGCTCATATCGTGGTTATCAGCAAACACCATAATATTATTGGTGTCTGGGTATAAAAAATCGTTAGCTAATGACTGATATACTTTAACCCAGCCTGTACTCCAACCCTCGTCTTCATTTAAAGCTCTAATTACCGCCTCTTGCAACGAAAAGTCCATCACACTGGGTAAGCTTGACACATACCCATCTCGATTTACTTTACCGCGCTGCCAATACGACGCTATTGCAGGGTTTGAAGTCCACTCTTCGCCAACAATATTAAAGTGTGGGTATTCATCCATAATGGCCTTGGTCCAATCACTTAAAAACACTTTATCTGAATAAGAATAGGTATCTACACGAATACCGCTTAAATCTGCGTATTCAATCCACCAAATTGCATTTTGAATTAAATACTCATTTAATAATGGTTGGCGCTGGTTTAAATCGGGCATGCTAGCGACAAACCAACCATCGCTAAACTGGCGTTTATCGTAGTTACTTGCGTGTGGATCTTGAATTGTTTGGCGCGCATGGCTTGTGGCATTTTTGCCACTTTCAAACTGCCCATTAAAGTTAATCCAATCTTGAGTTGGTTTATCCTTCATCCACGGGTGCTCAGCACCAAAGTGATTAAGCACCATATCCATAACAAGCCCAATGCCCTGCTCTTTAGCCTTTATTGATAACGTTTTGTATAAATTATTTGATCCCATTCGCGGATCAACGTTGTAAAAGTCTGTAATCGCGTAACCATGATAAGAGTAATCTGGCATGTTGTTTTCAAGCACTGGAGTAAGCCAAAGCTGTGTTACACCTAAATTATTTAAATACGGTAATGCGTTAATCACACCTTGAATATCCCCTCCATGTCGCCCGCCTTTAAAACCTGGGTTTGCAGCTTCTAGCATGCTTTTAACGGTGTCATTTGTGGAGTCGCCATTTACAAAGCGATCTGGGTTAATTAAATATAAAGCATCTGCACTTGTGAAACCTTGGCGTTGCGCGCTATTTTTATCTCGGGTAAATAAAGGAAACTCAAAGCTATGCGCTGTATTAGTGCTGTTAAACTTGAGCGTTCCTGCTTTTGCGTTATCGCTAATATTTAAATGTAGGAAAGCATAATTAGGGTTGTCGGTACGTGTTACGTTATTAAGTTCAACCCCTTTATACTTATCTAATTTAAATTCTTCGTTAGCTATATTTTGCTCATGCACGAGTACTGTAATGTTATTTTTATTCATGCCTACCCACCAATTGGCAGGCTCTACATTAAGTGCATAACTAAAGCTTGGTAAGCTACATGCGCTTACTAGTAAAAGTGTGTTTAAAAATCGCATTGTTATACCTTTTTAATGCTGGCTAAAAAATTCTGGTGAGTTGGTAACTGCGTTACAGTTGAGCTGATCAACGTTTTTAAAGTAGAGAATAAATCGCTCAGTTGATCATCACTTAGTGAATCAACAATACTGTTATAGTCATCAGGGATAAGCCCTTGCCCTATCATGACTTGCTGCCAAGCAACTTCGGCGAATAGTTCATCATCTTCACGTATTACTTTGCCTGTGTGTTTAAATAAATTCAGTTTATGGGTAAGGGAATTTGGTATATCCATTTGCATGCATTGACGCCAAAACGGGGAGTCTTCTCGCTCGGTGAGTTTATAATGCAAAATAATAAAATCACGTATGTGCTCTAATTCAATAACGCTTTGTTTATTAAACTCCGTTACTAACGCATCGCTAATACCGTTGTGTGGAAATAGCTTAATTAAACGCGTAACCGCAGTTTGAATTAAATGAATACTGGTTGACTCTAGCGGCTCTAAAAAACCACTTGAGAGGCCAACCGACACCACATTTTTATGCCATTGCTTTAAACGCCGACCTGTTTTGAATTTTATAATACGGGGCTCTGTAATTGGCTCAGCGGGTAAGCTTTTTAGCAGTAACTGCTTAGCATCATCATCTGACAAGTATCTACTGCAATAAACAAGGCCATTACCAATACGATTTTGCAGTGGTATTTGCCATTGCCAACCAGCACTATGTGCAATAGATCGCGTATAGGGCTTAAGCTCATGAGTACTTTTTGTTTGTACGGCTACTGCACTATCGCATGGTAAGTAATGAGACCAATCAATAAACCCTGTATTTAGTGTTTGTTCAATTAATAGTGCACGCAGCCCGGTGCAATCTATAAATAAATCCCCACTAATTTGACTGTCGTTATCCAGTGCTAGGCTTTTAACATTGCCTGTATCGCATTGTTCAATGTGGCTTATTTTTGCATCTATGTGTTTAACACCGCGCGATATAGCCAACTTTTTTAAGTATTCAGCGTAAAGCGTCGCATCAAAATGATATGCGTAACTCAGCCCAGGTAGTTGGGTATTAGGAATTGTATTGAGGGGTGCAAATTTATGCTGTTTAGCCGCTTGGTAATTGAGTGAAAAATCCCATAAGTCGTCTTCGCAACCCGTAATTTGACCTTTTAACCAAAAGTTATAAAAATCGCAAAAGGGAAAATCTTTACCTAACGAGCCAAACGCATGCATGTAGCTATGCCCTGGCGTTTTCCAGTTTTCGAACTCTATACCTAATTTTATTGAAGCATTAGTGGCATTAATAAAATCTTGCTCGTTTATACCCAGCGCGTTATTAAGTTGAATAATGGGCGGTATCGTTGCTTCACCCACTCCTACCGTACCAATAGCTGATGATTCTATTAGTGTGATATTAATTACTTTACCTAACACTTTATTAAGCAGTGCTGCTGTTATCCACCCTGCGGTACCACCGCCTGCAATTACGACATGTTTTATTGGTTTCATATTATTGCCCACGCTTTAATACAGCGCTCAATAAACTTAATTAAGCGAATTGGTATTAATCAGTGTTTGATAAACTAGCTATAAAAAAGCCCTTGTAAAACAAATCACAAGGGCTTCTACACACAACTTTTATTATAGCTTGTAACTAAAGCCTAACAAGTAAGTACGACCGTAATCTTGGTAGTCACGTACTTGTAGAGCATTATCGCCAGAAAGTGACGTAAACGGTTCTTCAGTTAAGTTTTGTACTTGAAACTGAACAGATAAACCTTCAAGGCTTTCAATACCGGCCTCAGAGAAGTCATAACCTGCTTGAACATCCCAAATAGTTTCACCTGAAATATCAACTTGTTCAGTGTTAAAACCTAAACCATATACATCACCTTTAAAGGCACTGCGTTTGCGCATACTGGTACGTAATTGCATACCATGCATTTCGTAGTAAACTGTTAAGCTTTGAATTTTATCCGAAAGACCTGGTAGCTCGTAATCGTTACCGTTTTGATCTTCAATATCAGACTCAATACCAGTATGGCTGGCAATTAAACCAAAACCTTCAAGAGATGGATGGAATATTTTAAATGGTAACGCCAGTGAAAGCTCGTAACCATATAAATCGCCACCGCCGCCATTTATTTTACCGCTGCCTGTACCTGATGATGTTGCAGGAACTTCACCTGTTGAAGGGTCAGCTACGCCTGACATATCAATTGCGTACGTGCCGTCAAAAATCCACTGAGTTAAATCTTTATAGAAAAACGCAGCAGAGAAGTAACCTTCATCGCTAAAGTAATTCTCGTAAGTAAAATCGTAGCCGGTTGCTTCTTTAGGTTCTAAATTTGGGTTACCACCCGATACAGACCAATAGTTGCCATTTTCATCAGGTGTTTGATTATATGAAGCATTAACTGATGAATTCATTTCATCTAAGCGTGCACGAGAAATTGTTTTAGCAGCACCAAAACGTATCGTTTGCTGCTCATCAATCGCAAGTGACAAGTTTAAGCTAGGTAATACGTGCGAGTAATCATGACTTATGTTTGTAGGTGATGTAACAACCACACCATCAACAGTACTAAATGCATTACCTTGTGATGATTGATCAGTTTGTACATAACGCACGCCCACGTTACCCGTTAATGCAAGGCCGCTTACTTCAGCATTAATATTAGCTTGAACAAATGCAGAAGTAATTTCTTCTTTTACAGTCCACGATTTAGTCGCATGACTTGTATTTGTTAAGCTCTCTGCCAGTAAGTCGTAATAACCGTCGTTAACTAAGCCATTTACGTCATAAGCAATCATATCGCCCATGCCTATAAAACCTAAATCAACACTTCCGTTACGGTACTGTTCTGGCACATTAAGCATGCCTGGGTTATCAAGCGAAAAGCTAGATAACGTCATAAAGTAACCTTCTGAATCTTTTGTTTTCTCACGTTCTTTGTAAGACATACCAAATTCAATAGAACTTATGTACTCGTTTTCTAATACCTTTGAAGCCGCTATTTTTAATGTTGATAGCTCATCTTCAATGGTCGGTGCATTAATAAAACCATCTTGCGCTTGGTTTTCATACTCAGTACCAGTTAAACCATATTTATCGTTAAGTGCAGAGCTTGCACCCCACGATAGCGGGCCACCTAACTGTATTAAACCATAATCGCTATAATCTAAGTCATGAGTAAAACTTGCGCCGGTATTTCCACCATTAAATGTATAACCTAAGTTATCTGCAACACCGCGAGCATCACCACGCCCTGTACCTGAGTAGCTCTCAACACTCCAGATTTTACGGTCTACTTGTGAATAACTTGCATCAAACTCTACTGACCACGAATCGTCAATATCATATTTAGTATTAAAACCAAAAGCTGTAAGTTCCGCTTCGCGTTCTTCATAATCGTTTCGAACTACTACACGTTGGCCTTGTGTTACTGCACTTGTTATAAAGCCAGATGCTTCATCAACTACAACACTATTTGCATCAATACTACCTTGACCCCATGCAAATGGAATTTCAATACCGCGTAGAATTTTTTCATCTGTAAAATCTACATATAATGCATCAAACGTCATGTTTAATTTGTCTGTAGGGGCGGCTTCTAAAACAAGCATTGCCGAATCACGCTCAAGGGTTGATGAACGTACAAATGGTTTAGCGCCGCCTAAAATTGAATAATCGTTACCATTTTCGGTGAATTCTGGGTAGCCCCACGAGTTCCAACGTTTTTCTTGATTTGGTGAACTCATTGTATTTAAAGCAAATGCAACGCCAATTGTATCGTCAGCAAACTGATCAATGTATGAGATAGTGCCTCGATAGCCGTCATCATTACCGTCTGGATTTAATTTACCAAAGCTGGTTTGCTCATACTGCCCATTTACTTGCACAACACGCTCGCCTTTACTTAAAGGGCGCACGGTTTGCATATTAATAACACCGGCAATACCTTCAGCATCAATACTTGCATTTGGCGTTTTATAAACAGTTACACCGCTCATTATTTCTGATGGGTAAAGGTCAAACTCTACGCCGCGGTTATCACCAATCGATACCTGCTCACGACCGTTAAACGTTGTGCCACTTTCATTCTCGCCAAAACCACGAATAGAGACACGACTTGCTCGCCCGTCTAAGCGCTGGGCGGTTAAACCGGGTAAACGCGCAATCGATTCAGCAATTGAAGAATCTGGCAATTTGCCAATGTCTTCAGCCGATATAGATTCTACAACCTGTGTAGAGAAGCGTTTTGTGTTAATAGACTCAACCACACTGCCACGAAAGCCTTTAACTTCGATAACTTCTACATCATCTTTTTTTATTGTATCTTCTTGAGCAGCCTGTGTAGCAAAGCTTGATAAGCCTGCAGCTGTTAATGCCAAAGTTAATATACTTGGTTTGAACATAGACATAATGTTTTCCCGTTACCCATATTGTGATACCCGCGTTCAATGTTTAAGTGATAGTTAAACAAGGCGAGCTAATTTTGTTGTCAGGATGAATATTAACGCCAGATTTATTTTATTAACAACTTTATGCATACGTATTCAACAATCTCAATATAGCCTAACATTAACATAAATTACACACATATAATTTTAACTATATGATTTAATTAAAAATAAACAAAACAAAAAACACTGAAAGAGTATGGCAGATTAAATCTATTCTGTAGAAAACTAATAGCCTTCCTACTTGAATGTAAACAAGATGAAATTAATTAGCGCTGTTATATAACGTTTAAACAATTGCACATTCACTAAGTGTTAAATTGGTCAGACCATTTTTAGTAAAACCAAGGGTATATTTCCTTTATAGTACAAACTGTTAGGTTAAATTTAACTAAAAAATGAATGAATAACATAATTGGTAAACATTAAACACACAAAACGAACACCGCCAAAGAGGCGCTAAGCGCTTATTTTAAATAATTTTATTGCATTATTTTTAGTGCATACGTATGCAGACTTTTTACAGAATTAAAGGCTTCACGTATGCTTTTTGAAAATAACGTGATTAATCGTAATCACAATAAAGAATAGTCTAAATACTGTGTGGAATGACGGAGAAAAGCATGACCCAAAAGCAGTGGTATAAAGGTGCGGTTATTTATCAAGTTTATCCGCGTAGCTTTCAAGATAGCAACAACGATGGTATTGGTGACTTAAAAGGGATTATTAATCGTATTGATTACATTAAAAGCTTAGGCGTTGATGCAATTTGGATTTCACCTTTTTTCAAATCGCCGATGAAAGACTTTGGCTACGATATTAGTGACTACCGTGACATTGACCCGCTTTTTGGTGATTTAAACGATTTTGATGAACTTATTAGCCAAGCCCATGATCGCAACATTAAAATTATAATTGACCAAGTACTAAGCCATACATCAGATCAACACCAATGGTTTACAGATAGCCGCGAAAATCAAAATAACGATAAAGCGGATTGGTATGTTTGGGCTGAAGCTAAAGATGACGGCACAGCACCTAATAATTGGCTGTCTATTTTTGGTGGTGGCGCGTGGCAGTGGGAACCTCGCCGTGGGCAATATTATTTACATAACTTTTTAACCGAACAACCCGATTTAAACTTTCATAATCCTGACGTAAGACAAGCTGTACTTGATAACGTAGAGTTTTGGCTTAAAAAAGGCGTTGATGGCTTTAGATTAGATGCTATTAACTTTTGTTATCACGATGCACAACTTCGCGATAACCCAGCTAAACCAAAAGATAAGCGCCAGGGTCGTGGTTTTAGTGAAGATAACCCATACGCATTTCAGTATCATTACTACAACAACACTCAGCCAGAAAATATTGAGTTTATGCAAGACATTCGCACATTACTTAATAAATACCCAGGTACTGTATCGCTTGGCGAAATCTCATCAGAGGATTCATTGGCGACAATGGCGCAGTACACCCAAGGTGGCGATAAGCTGCACATGGGATATAGCTTTGAGCTCTTAACAAATGATTATTCAAGTGAATATATTAGAACTACGGTTCAAACTCTTGAACAACGTATGACTGAGGGTTGGCCGTGTTGGGCATTTAGCAACCATGATGTAGAGCGCGTAGCAAGTCGCTGGAGCGAAAATGGCGAAATAAACCCTCAGCAATGTAAAATGCTAACCGCCCTACTTGCCTCCCTTCGTGGCAGTGTATGTATGTACCAAGGTGAAGAATTAGGTTTAGGTGAAGCAAGTGTTGCCTTTGAAGACTTACAAGACCCATATGGCATTACATTTTGGCCTAACTTTAAAGGGCGTGATGGCTGTAGAACGCCAATGCCTTGGGAGCAAGCTGATTCACCTCATGCGAGTTTTAGTGACGTAAAACCTTGGCTACCTGTTGATGATGCACACAAACAGCAATCAGTCGCTGTGCAAACTAATGATAGCAACTCAATTTTAAACGCCTATCGTGAGTTTATGGCGTGGCGCAAGAGCCAAACTGTTTTACTTGAGGGTGATATTGAGTTTATTGAAACGCCTGAGCCTGTGCTTGCTTTTTATAGAACGCTTGGACCGCAAAAAATGCTGTGCATATTTAATCTAAGCTCTCAACAAACAAGTATTGATATGCCAACATCAATCGTTAAAGAATACAATGAGCTTAGCCACCACAGCGCAAAATTAAGCCAAGACACACTTACGCTTGAGCCTTTCGCTTGCTTTTATGCAAAGTGTTAATGACATCAATAATTACACTTAATATTACAGCTAAGCTCTAAACATAAAAAGCCCAAGTAAATTACTTGGGCTTTTTTGTGCATTTAATTTTTCTAATGACTTTGGGTTTTACTGTTTAAGTAGTCAGTTAAAGCAAATAAAACGCCTGACATTACAAACGTGACATGAATAGTTACTTTCCAAAGTAGCTCATCACTTGGATATGCGCCTGAGTTTATAAATACTTTTAATAACTCAACAGCAGAAATAGCGACTATCGCACTTATTAATTTCATCTTTAGACCTGAAAAACCAACCTTTCCCATCCAAGATGGTCTGTCTTCATGATTATCAATATTAAGCTTAGAAACAAAGTTCTCGTAACCGCTAAATGTAATGATCAGCAATAACCCCGCTAATAATGCCGTATCAACTAAAGTTAGAATACCGACAAGTAACTCTTGATTTGTTGCTGTAAATGTCGCAATACCCATTAAATAAAGCTGCTTAAAAAACTTTATTAACAACAGTACAACTGCAAATAGTAAACCCACAAAAAATGGGGCTAGTAGCCAACGCCCTTTAAAAATAAAAGATTCTAATGCATGCTCTACTTTATTAGCTTGGCGTGGTTTTTTATTAGGGGTGTGTGATGACATTGATTTGTCTTTTAATTAAAAAAAGCGACCTTAGCTTATAAACCACTGCAACACAATGCTGCGAAATCCTGACAAGTAAATTACTCATCCTCACGATAAAAAAATTTCGTTATCTTTTATTTCGTTTTCGTTTAAAAATCAGTATACCAACAGAGTTGTTCTGGATTGGGCACTACTGGTTTAAACCTAATCTTAAACTGGGTAAATCAGTCATCACACCATTTTTTTAGGAATAAACGAATGAAAAAAGCATTGCTAGCATTAATCGTAGCTCCACTATTTGTTGTATCTGCGACTTACGCGGTAGCAGACGATGCGCCAACAGCTTCAGCCGAAATGGTAAAAGAATACACAGAAATGTGTGTTAACTGGGCTAAAGATGATGACGTAAGCAATGAAGAGCTAAATGCCTACGTATTAAAATGCGTAAATGATGAGCTTGAATCTGAAGGCTATAAAAAAGTATCTTCTGTTAAGATTTAATCATACCAATTGCATTAAATTAGTGATCTATTTTAGCGCTAAGAAAACAGCTCAATAGCAAGTGAAATAGCATGACATATAGTTGTTTTATATGAATGTTTTTTAACGCAGTGAGTGGGTTATTTAGTGCAATATAATGACCATTTTTTAATAAAATTGGTATCTCTAATACGCTTAGTTGAATGTACTGCTAATAAAGCCGTTGCGAAAATATTTAACTAGGCACAAAAAAACCGGAATAGACACAAGCTGTGCGTTCCGGTTTTTTTATGGTTTTTTAAAACCTATAAAAAGTTATGAATAAGCGATAACGTGCTTATTCATCTTCTTTTTTAGCTTTCGCTTTAGGCTTTGCTTTAGCTGGTGCCTTTTTTGCTGCAGCTTTCTTTTTAGGTGCTGCCTTTTTCTTCGCTTCTTCTGTCCATTTACCTGCTTCATAATGAGCAGTCCACCCAGTAGCTTTACCGTCAACTTCAGTCATAACATACTGAGCTTTATTTTTACGGCTGTAGCGTACAACAGCAAGATTACCATCAGGATCTTTAGCAGGTGCATCTGCTAAGTAATAAAACTTAGGCGAGATACGGTCTCTAAAGCGTTTTAACTCTTCTACCTTAGGTGCACGTGTTTCACGAGACTTAGGAAAAGTATTTGCAGCTAAAAATATACCAGCGGCGCCATCACGTAATACAAAATACGCATCTGACTTTTCACACTCTAATTCAGTAATGTGAACAGGGTCTTCTTTTGGTGGAGCAGCTTCGCCGCTTTTAAGTAGTTTACGTGTGTTTTTACACTCGTCATTATTACAGCCAAAATACTTACCAAAACGACCCGATTTAAGTTCCATGTCAGAGCCACATTTATCACATTCGATAATTGGTCCGTCATAGCCTTTAATTTTAAAGGTACCTTCTTCAACTATATGCCCTTTACATGCCGGGTTATTACCACACACATGTAATTTACGGGTTTCGTCGATTAGGTATGAATCCATTGCAGTTTCACAAATAGGACAACGCTTCATCTGCATTAACTTTTCAGTTTCTACATCTTCTACATCAGCTGCAACTGCTTCATCACCCGACACCAAGTTCATTGTTGTAGTACAACGCTCTTTTGGCGGAAGGCTGTAACCAGTACACCCTAGGAAAACACCAGTTGATGCCGTTCGTATACCCATTTTTCGGCTACACGTAGGACATTCAATATCGGTTTCAACCATCTCGTTAAGACGCATGCCACCGTTCTCTGGCTCGTCTTTAGCAACAGTTAATTGCGTTGAAAAATCAGCATAAAACTTATCTAGAACTTGAGTCCATACACGCTCGCCTTCAGCGATATCATCTAAACGGCCTTCCATTTTAGCTGTAAAATCAAAGTTCATTAAATCAGTGAAATTTTCAACCAAGCGATCGGTAACTATTTCACCCATTTTTTCAGCAAAGAAACGGCGGTTTTCTACACGTACATAACCACGATCTTGAATCGTTGATATAATTGACGCATAAGTAGATGGACGACCAATACCGCGTTTTTCAAGCTCTTTTACTAAACTTGCTTCACTAAAGCGCGCTGGCGGTTTAGTAAAATGTTGCTTAGGATCAAGTTCGATTAAAGTAAGGACTTCACCTTCTTTAACAGCCGGTAGTGATTGATCTTCTTCGTTTTTCTTACGTATTGCAGGTTGTACTTTTGTCCAACCATCAAAGCGGAGCACACGGCCTTTCGCTTTAAGCTGGAAGTCGTTAGCTGCAACAGTTAGTGTTGTTAAATCGTATTCAGCAGGTACCATTTGGCACGCTACAAATTGACGCCAAATTAGCTCGTACAGCTTTTTAGCATCGGCGTCTACACCTTCAACATGACCAGATAACACGGTAACGCTTGAAGGACGTATTGCCTCATGCGCTTCTTGTGCATTGCCTTTAGAGCTGTAGCTAATTGGATCTTTTGGTAAGTATTTAGCACCAAATTCGTTTGTTACATACTCACGACACATTTCAACGGCATCTTTTGAAAGATTAGTTGAATCGGTACGCATATACGTAATATAACCGCCTTCATACAAACGCTGAGCAAGCATCATGGTCTTTTTAACACCATAACCTAAACGTGTGCTTGCTGCTTGCTGCATGGTTGAAGTAATTAATGGCGCACTTGGGCGACTTTTACTTGGTTTTTCTTCAACGCTAATTACTTTGTATTCTGCATTCTCAAGGCTTTTAACCGCTGCGCTAGCCTGAGCTTCATTTACAGGCTTAAAAGGCTTTCCTGCTTGTTTGGCTACTTCTAAACGTAACTCAGACTCAGTATTTTTAACGTCAGCGTGAATATCCCAAAATTCTTCAGGGATAAACGCCTTAATTTCACGCTCACGCTCTACTAATAAACGTACCGCAACAGACTGAACTCGTCCTGCAGAAAGTCCACGGGCCACTTTAGCCCACAACAAAGGTGATACCATAAAGCCAACAACACGATCTAAAAAGCGACGTGTTTGCTGAGCATAAACCATATCAGTATTAAGCTCGCCAGGTGTTTCAAACGCTTGCTGTATTGCGTTTTTAGTAATTTCGTTAAAAACTACGCGCTTATACTTAGCAGGATCACCACCAATGATTTCTTGAAGGTGCCAAGCAATTGCTTCCCCTTCTCTATCCAAATCCGTTGCGAGATATATTTGGTCTGCATTTTCAGCCAGCTTTTGTAATTCTTGAACAACTTTTTCTTTACCAGGCAGTATTTCGTAATGCGGATCCCAGCCTTGGTTTGGGTCTATACCCATACGCGCGACTAAGTTTGTATAATCTCGTTGCTTTTTATACGCTGCTTTCTCTTCAGGTTCCATTTTACGAACTTCTGCTGGCGTTTTAGTTGCCGGCACTTTAGCTTTGCTCGAACCTGAAGTAGGTAAATCTCGTACATGCCCAATACTGGACTTTACGATGAAGTCATTACCTAAATATTTATTAATTGTTTTAGCCTTAGCAGGAGACTCTACAATTACTAGCGATTTGCCCATAGTTGCCTATTTCTAACCAAATATTAAAAATGTGTTTTGCCGACATAAGCGGCGCGAATATTTATAGGTATATCTACAAACACTAGTTGTTACAAGCTTTTAATACAAACTTTTCAGTATTTACTGAATAAACGAACAATTTTTGTCGTTAAATTAAACAAACTAGTGTTTTTAGATTAATTGATGTGGAATATATAGAACAGAAACAAAAATGCCAACCTAAAGGTTGGCATTTTTAAAATATTAGAATAAAAAACCTTAGCCATCATCTTTAACAGCTAAACTTGCTGTTGTTTCAACATCTTTAGGGGTCGTAAATTTCACTGATAGGAACCCACTAGTACTATCGTTTGGATCTGTTTCACGGCTTATGGATAAAGCAACTGAATGTGCATTCGTATTTGCACTTTCTAACATTGCAAATCCATCCGTACCACTGTACTTACCATTATCAGTGCTAATAGTAATATCAGTCCCAGAAGGAATAGGATTGTTATAGCGATCAGAGTAATATACCTCAAAAGATAATGCTTCAAGTTCATTTCCTTCACTTGTAGATATATCAATCTGACCTAAATCACAGTATTCAGCGCTTGCTGTCGGCTCTAATCTAGCAACTATATCACTCGTATCTGGACTATCAGCTTTTTCATAAATTGAATTACAGCTATTTATATCTAAAGCTAATTGAGCCGCATTAGCTGTTGGGATTGTATTGCCATCAAGATCTAGAATCTCATTACCGTCCTCATCTAATTCAACCTCATTTAGATATTTTCGAAGCTGGATTTCAAGCTCTGTTTTTAAAACAACAAAACGACTATAAACAGCACTACCTGATAGTATTATTTGAAATGACTCTCTTACGTCTATTAGATCTTTTGTACACAGGCTAGCAAAGGTATCATCATCAGCTGGGTTAGTTGCATCTTCTGTACATAATAAACCATTGTATTTACCATCAGCTAAGGTGTGCATACCGTTCAAATCAATATCAAAGTTCTCTTCAAAATGACCGCCATTAGTATTTTCAGGACTACAAGGGTCAGTCAAATTACCTTCTTGGCAAAAACTAGCTTCTTTAGTAATTGTCGCTGCAACTGGGTTATAAATACCCGCTAAACCGTCATAAACCCCATTTTCATTATGATCTACAAACGCTTCAGGTAAGTCATAACCACTATAGAATTCGTTGGTGTCAAAGAACCCATTACCATTTATATCAATAAATGATTCTTGACCTTTGGCAGTAGCAAGCACCGTTACACGACCCCCTAAAGGCACACCATTAACAACATCGTCTGCTGCGCTAAGAATCCCATTAATACAAGGTGCTGCGGTGTTGAAATACAAGTCACAATTTATTAGGTTTGTTTTAGGGTTTATCGAATCAATTTGATTTCCCCATTTAGCCTCTGTAAACGGTTTTGGGTTTTGATTACGCCATTGTGCATTACATGCACCATCAACAGTATTACATTCGAGCTGTGAATTAAATGCCGTACCATCTAAAGTACCAACGGTACCCCCCTCTGTAGTCAAATAAACAGCTGTTCCATCTGGCACTGGGTTATTAAAGTGATCAGCTAAGTAAACTGAAATCTCATTAGTATCACCAATGTAATCAAGGGCCTCTATGTTTATAGTCTCTGCACCTGCAGTAAAACTATTACCATCAGGAAGACCAGAGCTAATTGAAATTAAGTCAGATACCGTAACAACTTGCTCATCAAGTGACACCAAAGAAAGTTCGCCCGTAGTAGGGCATAAAACATTGTCACTTCTTTGTGAAGCATCTTTTTGACACTCTAAATAAACATCTTGCCAACAAGTAATATCATCATTTTGATTTTCAGGAATTTGGCTTTGAGGAATATAACAAGCTTGCACTCGAACTGCCATTGGAACAAAACCTGCATTAACTTGCACACGAGCTAAACCTTCAGCATCTGTAAACACACTAGAGTGAGATAAGCTTATTCCACCATTAGTGGAACTTAAACGAAAATCCATTCTGTTACTAACAACAGATTTACCAATTTTATCTTTTAATTTAAAGGTAACTTCAGACGTTTCAGAGCGTGCTTGACCGCCAGTACCTTTAAGTGCAATAACATTTTGTGTTGCATCTATAAATTCTATAGATTCTACTTCAGCAATAGAAACTGGAATATTAATAGATTTAATAACCGGTGTGCCACCAGTTAATACTGTAGCAGTAACCGTATCACCCAGCGATGCACTACAACCATCAGTCCGATACGTTGCAGTAGCGATACCGCTAATACTTTTTGCCGTTGCATCCATTATAGATAAACCAGCTTGTGTACAGTTTGAGGTAAATTCAACGTCTAACGTTGTTGTAACTGGAGAAAAATTGCTATCTAAGATTTCAACAGTAATTACAGTTGTTGCACCTGCCGCTAATGGTTGGTATTCATCTGCAACAGGGTCACCGTTCGCATCTAGTAAATTAAATAAACCATTACTAATATTAACTTGCAAATCAGCTGTAGAAATTTCAAAAGCTTTTTGATTAGATATTGATTTAGATGTCGCAGTGATTTCACCTGCTCCGCTATTAGCACCAGGTTGAAGTTTAAGTATTGCAAAACCAAAGTTATCTGTTAAAGCTTTACCAGATACAGGTAATAAACTGCCTAAGTCTGTAGAAATTTCGCTAATAATACCAACGAAACCATCACCAGAGCTCGTGTCTGTGACTTTAACTAGCACATCAATTAATTCGTCTGAAGAGAATTGATTAACAACAGTACAACCAGAAGCCGTATATGTTTGTTCAAGTGATACAAGGTTTCTGTCATTATCCCAACCATCAGCACAACCTTGTAGTAATTTAATATCAACATCCACGACAGCTTCTTCAGTCGAAGCGTCGTCACCGTTTGATATAAAACCTAGCGTTTTTGTAACAGTTGAATCATTACCAATATAAGTTGCAGTGATTTCTCCTGCACCTTTAAAATCACCGCTACTCAAACTAACAACAGCCTGACCTGTTTCATTTGTAAGCGCAGTACCCAATTCAGGCGTTATTTTACCTGTAAATTCAGTCGTAAAAGTAACTAACTGTGACGTTAAAGGTTCGCCATTACTTGTTAAAGTCGCAGTTACAACACCTTTATTATCTTTACTAACAGGATTAGCATCTGTAAAAACTAGACCTGATTGATCAACGAGTGTTATTTCCAAAACATAAACACTGCTTACTTCGGGGTCAGTTCCACTATCGTCACTTATAGAGCCGTCTTTTTCAAGTGACCCACCGCCACCACAGGCTGTGAGTAAAAAACTTAGCAATGAAATGCCGAGCAGTCGCATTAAAGGCATGAACCTCTCCCTAGCGTTGTTATTATAATTAAAATTAATTTACACTTAATATTAACCTATAACTTAGTCTAAAATCACAGTTTTTTATTACTTTTTTGTGCAAAATATTTTTAAATAAATACTAACTTTTTCTGTAGTAAATATTTCCTTGCTGGTAGTCTATGGCAAATTTATAAAATGTAGATCAGGGAATATGTCAAAAATCCGTTCAATGAGTTTAACCACTCGCATCATGATTGGTATGGCGCTTGGGGTTACAGTAGGTTTTATATTTCAGGCTATATTAGCTGGTGAAGACGATTATCTAATACCACTTGGGTTATTCTCTTTGCCAATTAAAGCCTTTTTTGTTGATGGTATTTTCCATGTTGGTGGTCAAATATTCATTGCCAGCTTGAAAATGTTAGTTGTGCCTCTTGTTTTTGTATCGCTTGTTTGTGGTACCTGTAGCTTAAGCGACCCTAAAAAACTAGGCCGCCTAGGTGGTAAATCTATTGGTTTATATTTATTAACTACAGCTATTGCTATAACAGTGGCGATTACACTTGCCTTATTATTTAGCCCTGGTGAAGGTATAAGCTTGCCATCTAATGCAACCTACGATGCTAAAGAAGCACCTACCCTTGCACGTGTAATTATAGATATGTTTCCTACAAATCCTTTTGAAGCAATGGCCAAAGGCAATATGCTTCAAGTTATTGTGTTTGCACTTTTATTTGGTGTAGCAATGGCATTAAGTGGTAAAGCAGGAAAACGTGTTGCTACCGTATTTGAAGATTTAAACACTGTGATTTTAAAACTAGTTACGCTTTTAATGAATATTGCCCCTTATGGCGTGTTCTTTTTAATGGCAAAACTGTTTACAACAATTGAGCTTAACTTAATTGTGAGCTTAGCGAAGTACTTTGGCGTTGTAGTGCTTGCACTGTTATTACATGCTTTTGTAAACTACACATTGCTTTTAAAAATATTAACGGGCTTAAACCCGCTTATTTTCTTAGCAAAAATGAAGCACACATGCTTATTTGCATTTAGTACCTCGAGCTCAAGCGCAACTATGCCTATTACACTTGAAACTGCTACTAAAAAGTTAGGTGCTAATAACTCGGTTGCCTCATTTACTATCCCACTGGGTGCTACCATTAACATGGATGGCACTGCCATCATGCAAGGTGTGGCTACCGTGTTCATTGCACAAGTGTTTAGTGTCGATTTGACAATATCTGATTATTTAATGGTTATATTAACAGCAACACTTGCCTCTGTAGGTACAGCAGGCGTACCTGGTGTTGGTTTAATAATGCTGGCAATGGTACTTAACCAAGTTGGCTTACCTGTAGAAGGGATTGCAATTATTATCGGTGTAGATAGATTACTTGATATGACACGTACAGCAGTTAATGTAACCGGCGATTGTATGGTTACCTGTGTTGTTGCCAAGTCTGAAGGTGAGCTAGATGAGAGCATCTTTAACGACCCTAATGCAGCTAAAGACTTAGAAGATTATCATAAATCTATTGATTCATAAGCTACATTTATATAGCTATAAAAAAACCTTGATGCAATCCATCAAGGTTTTTTTTCGAGTAAAAATAATTAAACTGAATCCTGAAAAAGATTCTAATCTAAGGATTTAACGACTTAAACTTAGAAAGTAAGTTTATTCCCACTTTATTTACACCACTACTCAAGCCAAGAGCTAGCTTATCGCTCAGCCCTTTTTTAACTTTGTATTTAATCTTATAAATTTGACGCTCATGTTGCTGCTCTAGCAATGCATCATCACTTGTTTTTATAACATCTACCAAGCCTTTATCAATCGCTTGAGTTGCAAACCAATGCTCACCTGTCGCAACTAAGTTTATATCTAAGCTTGGACGTTGAGTGCTTACAAACGTTTTAAATAAATCATGTGTTTGTTCAATTTCTTCACGAAATTTTTCACGGGCCTTATCTGTGTTTTCACCAAATAAAGTAAGTGTGCGTTTAAATTCACCTGCTGTTATTTGCTCAAATTCAACATCATTTTTCTTTAATATTTTATTAAAGTTAGGTATTTGAGCTATCACACCAATAGATCCAACTATTGCAAAAGGCGCTGCAAGTATCTCGTCCGCGACACACGCCATCATGTAACCACCACTTGCTGCCACTTTATCAATTGCAACACTCAGAGGAATACCCGCACTTTTAATACGCTGTAACTGAGATGCAGCAAGTCCGTAGCCATGTACAACACCGCCACCACTTTCTAAACGAATAAGTACTTTGTCTTTACTTGGATCGGCAATAGAGATAATGGCCGTTATTTCTTCTCGTAAGCTTTCTACTTCGTGAGCGTCCATACTACCCACAAAATCAATTACATATAAACGAGGTTTAGGCTCATCTTTATCTGCTTTTTTACTTTTTGATTTAAGCTGTTTTTGATGCGCTTTAAGCTCTTTTTTACCCAACGTATTTTGTAAAAAACTTTCTTTAAGTTCAACTAACTGCTCTGATATATCGTCAATTTGTATTTCACCTTTTTTGGCCTTTGGCTTAACTGCAGCGCCAACTATTAGCATTAAAATAACTGCTATAGCGATAACAAAAGTAACTGTTTTAGCAAAAAACAAACCGTATTCGTATAAAAATTCCAACTGGTTTCTCCATTTATAAATTTCAGCTAATTTAGCATGCTTTAAAGCAAAAAAAAGCCACTTTTCAGTTAACACCATTCAGTTAAGCATGCTTTGACTTAATGGTGTACCGAGTTTTTGAAATTCGAACGGTCCTACTTTTGGGCCGTTTTCTTTTTTCTGGAAGAATATAACGTTTCACTCGTTCTCGCATTGCCCTTAATTTCTTTGGAATTGAACCTGGCGAAGCGATGGCACACCAGAGTATTTCATCCTGTATATCCCGCAAAGCCATGACAAAACTAATTCTCAGCGGGGAGACTTTAGCCTCTTTGGCTATTCGACTTATCTCTACTCGAATTAAATTGTAGGCTAGCAATATACCCCATAGCTCTTGATTGACTCCATCCACAGTCTGACTACGCAAAAGAATACTATCCTCAAGCATCTGGTGTTTTATTTCTCCATAGCTATTTTCAATTTCCCAGCGCTCGAAATAGACATCAAGAATGGCCTGTGCACCAAAAGCCTGTTTATCATCCAAAGAGCACAGCAGACCTTTTATTTTTCCAGGCCCCATTGGCTCAGGATAAAGAACCAGTCTGGCCTGCCAGCACTCAGGAAGCGAAGGGTCTTGTTTTCTGGCATGCGCAGATACACTCATCTCTACTTTGAAGTCATGCTCAGAGTAAGATTCAATGACGGTGTATTGCGTGTTGCTTTTAATCGGGACCATCCAGTGCGACTGTGGGTGTTGCTTACGCCAATTAATCAGTAGCTCAGCGCTGAGATAACATCGGTCAAAAATAGTTAGACTGTTATCACTTACATGACCAAATAACTGCTTTGCGTAGTTCACCTCACCTTGATAACTGGGCCCGAAGGCAACGTGGTGTATCAACCGGCTACGCAAGGAGCTTAAGGCGCATAGGCGTACAATAGGATATTCTGTATGACGGTTTTTACTGTGCTTAATATAGTGAAAGTGCTCAGCAAGAGCTGGTGTATCGGGTGCACGAAATTGCGTTCCATCGACAGAAAATAACCGGAGTCCATACCACGTATCATCAGCATCTTCTTCTTGTGTCCAATGGGCTGCACATAGGTGAAATAAGGCTTGGAGGGGGTCGCTACTCAGGCGCTGTCTCGCTTGAGGAATAGCACTTGGAGCAACCGTATCGCCCAGGGTATCAGTGAGTGTTAAATCTAACTTCTCAACAACGTCACTAATAGAGCGGTCGCGAAAAAGACCCATTGCAATGATAAGCCAGACGACAAGCTCAGCAGGTAACTTACGTTTGCGAATACTTGCTTTATCGGTCTGTTCGAGCACATTAGAAATCCACTCAAGAGGGATATGTTTCTGAAATGTAGATAAAGAGTCAGGAGTGGCGAATATATCCGTATCAAGTAACCAATGACTAAGCATAAAAATACCCTCATAATCAAAAGATGATAAGGGTATTGTGAAGCAACCAAAAGATCGGTCAACCGATCAAAAATACCTTAACTGATCGGTGTTA
>NZ_WTKV01000028.1:0-62880 GCF_011378705.1 Pseudoalteromonas sp. SA25
CTTTCGATATTGAATTGACTGTGCCGAATAATTACCGAAATAACTATTCTGTTGGTCACTCAGCTTTCAATTGAGACTCTAATTTGTTTGCCTCACTACCTAAGCAGGTTGGCTGTTAGAACTCAATCTGTACGAGTGCCCACACAGATGATTGCTTTATATTGTTAAAGAACGTTTTGAGTCGCTTTAGCGCCTCAAGGGATGCGAATAATACACCCTTTATTTTTCGAGTCAACACTTAGTTTTAAACTTTCTTTTTAGAAGATTCAAAACCGAAGTTTTATTTAACTCTCTGAGTAGTTCGTGCCTCGCTATGCGTTGGCGTTTCCCGTCTCAGTGGGGTCGCATTATAGGGAGATTCGAGCGGGGGTCAATGTTTTATTTCAGCTTTTTGATAATTAAATGAATTTAGTATGAAAGCTATACAAATAAAGGGCTGCAGGGCTTTTTTTGCCTATTAAACCACCAACATATGAGCAGTTAAACTATGTGCATACATAAAACTACAATATTAGGTGCGTTAGGCTAAGCCAACTACAGTTTTTAGTTGGCGTTTAATAAAGTATTACGTATGCCGTTAATTAAAAACTATAATTAAAGCCTGCGTAATAGCGTCGCCCTGAATAGCTTGAATTAAGTAATCGTGCATCTGTATCATCACCTAAACGCGTTACCGATTCCGACTTAGTTAAATTAATAACAGCAGCTGTTAAGCTTAGCCCTTCATACAAATTAACCGATGCATTAACATCAACCTGTTCGTATGGATCTTGATATACATTTAACCCACTATTAATGCCTAATACTGTCTCCCCTCGTTTGTTATATGAAGCGCGCACATTAAAAGCGTCACCTTCATAATAAACAGAGGTGTTGTACTGATACTTTGCACTGCCTATTAATGCCGACTGACCAAACTCTTCACCATTTACTGTTACATCTGCTTTATTGGTTTTGTTATAGGTGTAGTTTGCATAAAAACCAAAACCATTAACAAACGCATGCTGGATAAATACTTCCGCGCCTTTAGATACTGCATCGGTACCATTACCTACAGTACTGTACGGAGCTATATTAATGGTTCCTGCATCTACTATATTATTTTTACCGGCAAAGTTTTGCTCTACATCAATTACCAGTGGCACAACAAAGTTATCTACTTCCTTATGAAAAAGTGCCAATCCAACCGCAGAACCCTTTGCATAATAATACTCAATAGATAAATCAGCTTGCACCGATTCAAATGGCTTCAAGTTTTTATTACCACCACTGCCGCTAAAACCTGGCTGTTCATTAAATGCAGCTCTATCATTTGCCCATTCATCCGATACAAACGTAATACGCTGCTGCGCACCTAAATCGCTGTAATCAGGACGAGACATTACTTTTGCTATTGCCCCACGAATAACTAAATCGTCAGTTGCATCCCACGCTATATTAAAGCTTGGTAGTATTTGAGTGTCTTCGTTTTGCTGAGTGACTAATTGATAGTCTTCTACAAAGCGTGCGTCACCAGTTACTGGCTCGCCTGTTTCGTCATTTGTGTGATCTAATTGGTAGGTATATAAGTCAGTAGATGAAGTAAGTGTTTTTGTTTGCACAACACGCACGCCCAAATTACCTCTTACTTCACTAAACTCAAAATCGCCTTGAATATAAAAAGCAGATATTTTCTCTTCAATGTCGTAAACAAAGTTATCTTCAATACGTGTATAAGGTACATAGCTAGCAGTGACCATATCGCGATATTTATCCCAGTCGATACTTGGCATTTGGTTTATATCAAAACCACCAACAATATTACTCTCACTAGTAAATACATTTTGAGCTAATGGCATTCCACCATTCCATTGGTAGCTGTCGAAACGCGTAATACCTTGCTCGCTTGCTTCGCCCGCAGCAATATCAAAATTAGGATCTAAAAAGAATGTATTGCCAGTTTCACGATGAAGCGTGGAGTTACGGTATTTAACACCGGTTCTAATTGTTTTTAAAAAGCCCCAATCAACATAAAGATCCACATCAGCTTGGTAATAATCTTCTTCTAACTCACTGCGTACAAAACTTGAGTTTGAAGAGCCCGAATCACGACCGCCTCCAATTCCACTTTGCAAGTTAGCTAGTGCATTAGGGTCAATATTAAGTGATACATTATTTTGATTGAGTGACCAGCCAGCCGTTTGAGCAGCATTTTGAATAGCAATGGCGTTTTCGACCGCGTTTGAACTTTTATATGCAGCTTCCCAACTTTCTTCTGGTCCTCCTTCTGATTTTGTATTACCCACGACAAAACGCGCTTTAAAATTATCGCCTTCATAAGTTAAATTAAAATCAAAGGTATCGGAGGTGGATTCTTCACGTACATAACTGCCGCGCATCCACGGAAACTGCATATCACTTTCAATACCGCTTGCCATTGCATCGTATTGCATACCAGTAACAATAGTTCTCGACTCATCAAGATTTACATCAGTTAAAAAATCAGAATTTAAAGACCACTCAGGTATATCAATCACAGATTCAGTTCTGTCTTGGCCGAGTGTAAAGCCAAAGTAATTAAATCCTAGCTCTAAACGATTTGTTGGTCGCCATTGCGTACTAAATTGAATTCCTTCGCGCTCACGTTTTTCGTTAAGAACTGAACCTCGCACAACTTGTGGAAACCAAACACCATCGTAACTATTACCGTTTGCATCATTAATAGTATCCCAGCCGTTATTGTTATCAACTGCGTTACTGTTTATATCTGTAGGTTTCCCACCGCCCGCATAGCGCCATACATTTGCATCAGTTCCGCCCGAAAGCGTTCTGTTTGTTCGCTCCTGATAGGTATAGCCAACTAATACACCAAAGTCTTCGTCGTCGTTTTTCCATGAATATAAGCCCGTAAACTGCGGTTCGTACTCTTTTGTAACATCAGCGTAAGTGCTCTCTACATTAAATACACCTGAGTTTGCATCCATACTCAAAGGCTTTCGGCTATGCATTAATACAGTACCACCAACCCCTCCTTCATCTAAGCGTGCCTCTGGCGATTTATAAACCTCTACACTTTCAATCATCGAAGACGGTAACAAAGCATAATCAAATGAACGCGAAGGTTCACCCGGGGAAGACGCAATAAAATTACCATTAAGCTGTGTAAAAGTTAGCGCCGACGACAAACCACGAATACTGACTGACGAACCTTCCCCACCGTCACGCTCAATTACCACACCGGGTACGCGCTGAAGAGAGTCTGCTACGTTTTTATCAGGGAATTTTCCAATGTCTTCCGCGGTAATTGCATCAACCACTGAGCCAGACATGCGTTTTACATCTAAGTTTTCGGCCATGCTTGAACGGATACCACGTACTTCTATTACTTCTATATATTTTGTGTGCTGCGAGTTTTCGTTTTCTTGCGCTGCAAAAGCACACGTAGAACCCAAAGCAGAAAAAATTGATACATAAAGTGATGACTTACAAAACGTTGAAAAAGGAAAAGGGTATATGCTTGCTACTATCATGTGAGAGGCTGTTCCATTTAAATCTGCTCATAAAACTAAAGCGAGAAGTTAGTCCTTTTACGCAAATTATTCACGTAATGGCAAAAATTGTTCCCAATTCTACACAGCCAAACTTAACCGTTTGTTAACCAACAATATTAAATTAAATAAACGTCTCTTTTAACTGTATTTATACCTATTAAATGAAAGTTAAAACCCAGCCCACACATCAAATCCGCTCTCAATTAACAAACTAAGAGCGGCCTTGTGGTATTTAATAGCTTAATGAAATGATTACAGTGCAAAAATCATCATAAAGTGTATACAAAAAACGAAGGGGATAATTAGATGAGGTAGTCAGCAGTTTATACTTTAAAAAGCAAAACTGCCGGATGATATTTGAAAGAAGTAACAATTGCTAAATAGCGCTTGGTTAATCAAGCGTAGCAATAACCTCTGAAAGCTCGAGTAATGTCGGCTTTCCACCATAATAATTGGTATCTATATGATAGCTATTACCCACCCAGAAAGGTGCTTTAGTTGAGTTATGTCCATGTATTGAAAAGTCGACTCCATGACTTTTAACTACCTTATTTTGTTTAACTACTTCGCGATCCCACAATAGAGATTGCACAATCACCGATTTATCATCAGGGTAATTTTCCCAATCCCACGATTGTGCAAATGTATGAGACAACCCAATTTTATAACCACGATACTCAAGTACTATTGAAAGCGGTTTAGTTAGTAACTCATCGCACATAATATCGAGCTTTTCACTCGATACCGACTTGTGCCAATTGCCACCATTGTCAGTCCATAATTTAAAAGCCGCTTCATCATTACTTAATAATGATTCCAACATTAAATGCTCATGATTACCTAATATCATACATGCCCTAATGGCTTGTAAGTATGTAAATAAGTCATATGTTTTATCCCCGCGATCAACAAAATCGCCTAGACAAAACAAAGTATCTCTTTCAGGGTTAAAATTTACGTTATTAAGTGCGCTTTTTAAGGCAGGTAAATCACCATCAAGATCGCCAATTACAAATACTCGGCACTCATCATTAATAAATATTGCTTGTTTTGAAGATACAGCCTGAATAGCGTTAATACCTATATGCAAAATAGACTCCTATAGAATGCAATCTAAAACTTAGATTAATACTTGAGTTTATAAAGCCTTAAGGTAACACAATATAATTGATAATTAATGAAGGTAATAAAATTTGATTGAAACTAAAAATGCATGACAGCGGACTTTAGCTACAAGCTAAATAAGTAATGTAGATAGTTTTTAGCCAATAGTAAAAAGCGGCTTAGCAAAATACCTAAACAAGTTATAAGTTAGTTAACAACACAAATTTATCAGCCAGCTCATCTAAACTTTCACGCTTATTAGGATCGGGCTTTATACAGTCAATAGGGCAAACACTTACACAAGTAGGTTTATCATAATGCCCTACACACTCAGTACATTTACTAGCATCTATTCGGTATATTTTAGCGCCCATATAGATAGCCTCATTAGGGCACTCTGGGTCACACATATCGCAGTTAATGCATTTGCTATTTATGAGTAGAGCCACTTTTTGCTTTTCCAATTAAAGTCGATACAAAACATATAGATAAAATAAAAATAGATGCAATTAGACTGATTTTAAAACAACTTTAGTTTAATAAAAAACCACTGTTTTTCATTAAATCGTAACACACATTCGTAACGCATCATTTTATTTTTGGGTGTAAATTACAGCCGCGAATTATGCCTATCTTTTCCTATTGCTTTGTTGATCTTAATCAATATAAATATCCGCAAAGCCTTTATTTATATAGGTTATAACAAAGCTAATAAATTTCTATCTAAATCGTCCTGTGGTTGTGCTTACACATAGCTATATACCGCTGTCTTTGCTTGCAAACCCTATAAAGCGCTTTTACTAGGTGGTGCAGATTGATTTCTTATAAAAGCAGGGATATCAAAAATATCAGATGGCTTTGGTTTACTGGTCGCGATGTCAGGACTTGAATCACTTTGAGTTTTATCAACGACCATTTTTGAACTCGCGCCCGTAGCAATAACTAATAGCTCATAATTGGTTGCTAAGTTTTCAATTTTTGAAACACCACAAATAACCAAAGCATTAGGACTTACCTGCTGGCGCACAGTATCTGTAATTAGATTATAACTTCCTAAAGAAATCTCATCTTTACAATTTACTTGTATAATTACCCCCGTACTTGATGACATATCGACCTGGTTAACTAACGGGTTATTAAGTGCCCCATTGAGTGCAGTAGTAAGCTCACTTTCTTCATTGCATTTACCAACACCTAATACCGCATCGCCTTGGCAGTCCATAATTTTGGCAAAATCATTTAAATCAACGTTTATTAGGCCTTGAAAGCACAGCATATCGATTAGTGACTTGATCAGTGAGTGAAGTATTTGGTTTGAGTGTTTAAACGCATCGAATAATCCTATATCGTTACCTAGCACTTCAATAAGTTGATCGTTTGGGAGCGTAATAACAGCATTAGCATGCTCTTTAAGCTCATTTAAACCTGCTTGCGCTATATTATTTCTAAACTGCCCTTCACTACTAAATGGCAATGTAGCAACAAAAATAATGGGTTTACCTTGTTCACTAGCAAGTTGCGCAATGTAAGGGCTAGCGCCAGTCCCAGTACCGCCACCCAACCCTGTTGCACACAGTATTATATCGCAGCCATTAATTAACGTTAAAAGCTGATCTTTACTTTCTTCCGCCGCTTGCAGCCCAACTTTAGGATCGGCGCCGGCCCCATAACCATGAGTTAACTCAGCCCCTATAAGCACAGCTTCATCACTTTGCGTATGCTCAAGCACTACTTTGTCGGTATTAACACTATACAAGTGCGCCTGATCAGACTCGCGTTGTTCAAAAATACTGTTAAGCGTATTACAGCCACACCCACCAATACCAAATACGCCAATCGATAAACCATCATTTTGCTGAATTAATTGAAACATAACTACTCCTTAACTTTAAAAGGAGCATAGCAAACACGTGCGTCAATTTTTGACGCACCTAAGCTTTAAATCAATTAAAGGTAGTTTGCTGTAGCCGCTTTAAGCTTGCTAACAATTCTTTGTCGCAGCTTTTCAGGTTTAATAACCTCGAGCCAATGAGCACATTTAAATAACTCATCGCTCAATTGCTCGGTATCAATAGTTTGGTAGGTAACTAATACATTTTTATCATCAACCTTTTGCTTGTCAATCAACTCGCCAAGCTCAATAAACTCTTGATTAATCGCCGAATGGGTAGGTACTTTTATTACTAATTCTATAGCTTCTTGCGACATTCCTTTGTTAATAGCACTACGTAACGACTTTAATTGCTCAGCACTTGGCTCACGTCGTGTCTTTTGCAAAATGTGTACATTACGAATGCGGTAAACCGGCATCTGGTAACATTTATTGTGAAGCGACCCCACCATAAACTGCGCCATTAACACGCCACCTTGCTCAACTAAGTTATAAAAGCTTAATTCAGCAAACTTTAACCAATGTGCCTCATCATAAAGCACCCTATAGAGCTCAGCACTCACTGCACGCTTATGCTTAATCGAATGCTCAATTTGCGCAACTAACTGAGTATCAACATTCACTTTTAAGGAAGGTTTAGGCAGAGTTAAGAGCCACTCAGGCAGATGGCCATTAACACGCTTTAACGCCTGCTCTGCTTTAATATGCACTGACTGCTTAACGTCACTCGGGACTGATTGCGGTAGTAATTGCTCCAGCAACAAATAATGTTCCGCTACTTCAATGCTCATTACTTTTGCGTTACCACTTCGCCACAGTGCATTAATAGACCAACCATAAGGCTTACTACGCATATCTTTTTCAAGCCCAAAACAGCCTTGATCATATAGTGATTGAAGATCACGCTGGAGCATGCGGGTTGAAATATCAAAGCTTTGTTCAAGCAGTTTTTGCTGTAGCAGCTGGGTTGAGATAGAACTTGGCGCTTTGGGCACAAGCTCTAAAATAGATAAATGACGATGTGAAATCATGTCATATCATTTAGTTGGTAAATAACTATAACCTTTCTGCATGGACACTATTGGTTGGCTGTTTGAATCAACTAAACGGCGTCCGTATAATTCATGACCATTCAGACCTTGACCAACAAATTCCCATTTATCTGGTTTTCCACCATAATTTCTAGATGAAAGAGTTGATCCTGCAGGGAACCAAGCTTCTATCGAGTAAACTCGAACAACCACGCCATCAACGATAGCTAATGCAGTTTTATACTCTCCTGATTCCCTAGTTTCTTTAGAGACCATATGCCAAAATTGTCTAGTCATGTCATACAGCTCAGTTTCACTTAAAGTTGGTGAGTAAGTTTTATTTATATAAAAAAGAATACATCTTTCTTTAATATCACCTACATAAAGTGGCTCAGATGAAAATAACCTTTCTATCTCTTCAATAGTAGAACGCCCTTTTTTAATGCCGTGCCCTCTGACTTCATTTGTCAGGTTTTCCAAACCGATTGTATCAATTATCGCTGCTTCCACTTCAAATGCAGTGCTTTCATCTAAGCCATATCTTAAAATTTCAACCCGAGGCTCTTCATCTGCTGCTCTTATATCTGAAATACGATCAGCCTTAGCTGATTCCTTTCCTATTTCTTTTAAGTGATCAAACGCCCTATTATTTTTAGACGCTTTACCTATATAGAAAATTTCATCATTAATAGGGTCTATTAAGCAATATACATAACAACCTAAGCTCTCTTTTGCTAGTTTTGAAAACCTCATCCTCACCTCTTTATATTTTATATTAAGTTCAGTACATTACATCTCAGCTCTTTAACTTTCAAACAAATCCAATTTTTTGCTTCTCACCTTTCTTTAAATCGTTTCGTTCTTGTAAAATCGATAACATTCGCTCTTGAGTCATTCGCTTTTTTGAAAACTTCATTTGCCTTTTTACAATCGCGAAGTCACCTGGTGTGAGCTTTGTAAGCTTGAATAACTCATGCATTAAGTGCTTATTTAACACTCCTGGGCCTAATGTATCTTTAAATAATTGCTTAGCCTGTACCGGAGTCAAATAGGTTAAATTTAAATTAAAATCAAATCGCCTCATTACCGCTTTATCTAAATTTTTAGCAAAGTTAGTTGCTGCAAAAAGTGGGAGTTGAAATTGCTCCATATGACATAGTAATTCATTAACTGTTTGCACTTCCCAATTTGCCGTCGCTTGTTCGCGACTGCATAGCAAGCTATCCGCCTCATCAATAAATATTGCACTTCCTTCTTGTGTAGCTTGTTTAAATAGTTGAGCGATATTTTGCTCACTTTCGCCAACCCACTTGCTTAATAAGTCAGATGCTTTAACAGATATAAGTTTAAAATCAGCTTTTTCGCATAAGTAATTTACAAAGGCTGTTTTACCTGTGCCTGGCGGGCCAGTTAGCAGGGTTCGTGAACTCGAATACTCAATTACAGCCTCTTCGACCTGCTCGAGTGATGCATATTCTGACTCTATATTTATCATTTTAGGATTAAACTTTTGCGCTGCTTGATAAGTTAATTCGTGAGCCGAAAAGCCGCATGCAGTTAAAGTATCTTGAATATTCTCTTCAATACATTCACGTGCTTCTTGAGCTTTAAACCCACATAACCTCGCTACATGTACTGCTTTAGCAATATGAGCTGGCAGCAAATTCTTTTGAGCAGCTAACTGACTTACAAAACTGTTACCAACACTCAAGCCTTTAACATATTTACCTATCATTTTTTCTTTAGTTGCTTTGTTTAGCTCAGGAATTTCGTAAACAATATTAAACCGCCTAATAACGCTCTGTGGTAAATCTTCTAGATGATTTGTGATCCAAATACTCACTACAGGATGATTTTCAATATAGGTATGAAGTAACTCTTTTGAAAAGCTTTTAGAGAATAAATCACGCTCGAAAATATTTTCACATTCATCCAGTAACAGCATTGTTTTTTTACGCTTGCCTACCAACTTACTCACCACATTAAAGTGCTCTAAACGCAGCTCAGAGCTTGCGCTTCGGCTATCGATCTCGTTTGTTGGGTTTATTAAGTTACTGCCTTTAGCTTGCACCTTAAGCAATTGCGAACCACAGGCTTGCGCTATATATTTAGCCAATGAAGTTTTGCCCGAACCTGGCACACCATAAAATAAAATACTCAATGCTTGCCCACCCGTCTTAGTCGCATTTTGCGTAGCTTTAAGCAAAGTATTTAAATCTAAGTGAGATAAATCAGAAGCGCTAAGTTCAGAAGCTTCACAAGGAGTGACCAAGTTAGATAAAATATCACTTTCACTATTTAACTTACCCTCGAGAAGGCTTTTAGCAATTGCGTTTGGTAAAATTAAAAACTCATCTTCTCCAGCAAATATCTCCATATCCATTGAATACATGCCAGATTCAATAACCAAACTAATTTGCTTATTAAGTAGTGCTTCATCAATATCAAGAACGTAAGCTATTTTTTCTAAAATAACGCCCGCGTAATCGTCACGTAAGTATTCTACAAGTTCGCGTAATGGTTTACTGAGCGTCATACAGCACGAAAAAATAACTAAAGGAGTAAGCGTTTTTGGCAGTCCAAACGCGTTACAAAATATATGCACATTTTTTTGTAACGTTTTAGGTATTGTGTTGATTGCTAAATGATCTAATCGGGTTATCAAATCATCAACATCTAAACCATGTAAATTCGTATAGCTAAAACCAGAAATGTTACATAAAGCCTTTTTAAATAGCTTATCTTGCCAAAGCTCTTCTACGTCGAACTCTTCTAATAATTCAGTGGCAAAGTGTGCCACAATACGTTTTAATTGAGGGGTTGTGTTCATGCTATGTACCTAGTTATTGTTAATCAACGAGTACATAGTAACTGTCTAAAAACTTTTTAGATCACGCGACAAAACCAAACATAAAACGGCATAAACCATTGAACTTAAAGTAAATAAAAAAAAATTTTCTTTTTTATTTAAAAAAACAAACGTAAAAAAAATAAGTATTTGTTTTATAATGAATATTATAGCAATATATAGACGATAACGTTGAAATGGACTTTATATGGAAGAAGTTAATTTAAAACCAGGCTCAGAAGATAACCCCATTGTTTTAAAGAATAAGCATCAAAATACTAAGCTCACTCAAAAGCATCTCAAAAATAGTAAAATCTATATACATAGGCCACTACTGCAAAAGTACACTAAAAATAATAACGGTGAGAAAGGATTTTCTTTTGACAAAGCTCGCGATAGCTTTGAATCTTTTACCAATAACGTGATTTCAAATCCCAATTTGAAGCCTATTGATATTAAAGTGGCATTAGGATTGTTTAATATTTTGGATCAAATCAATGCAGGTGAAGGAATTGTTTTTATTTGCAGTACAAATGAACTCGTGTATCAATATTATGGTGAAGATAATTTAGAGGTTCACTTTACAAATATGGAGACCGCCTATATTGAACTAACTCCGCTTCATGAACTCATATCAAAAAAGCTCAACTCAAAAATTAGTAACGACAGCTTAAACAAGGTTTTAATTAGACTTGATAGCTTTCACTATATAAATGTCACGCCCATTACTTACCAAAATTCGAATCTTGGTATCAACGATAAATCATTAAAAAAAGGAAAAGCATATCTAAAATTTATAGAGATTAACGATATGATGAACTCTAAATGCTTAGAGAACATTTGGATTTAGGGAAGCATTCAAACTTTATTTAGAATACTCATGAAGGACACAAAATATGAACATAGATGAATCAAAATTATCAAGCAGTGAATTAGCCTCAGATTGGTTTAGAGCTAATCCCCTTTTTGTTAACCCTAGCAATTTATTAGCTATGCCACTACACCCAAACGCGCAAAGGGGAGCAGACGTTAGTCTACTCCCCTTTACAATTTGTCCTAATTCTAATAAAAGCCTTACCCTACATAGTTAATGAACCCACCCTTTTGTGAAGTCATAACAAGACGCTACATTTGCATCACGCCCCCCAAGTAATGTTTTCTAAAAAGCTACTCAAATAAAATTTAAGTAACGAGTCTGCAAATGATGACTCATGGTATATTTTAGGAGTAATGATTAGGCAGTTATTTTATATGCAAAATAACTTCTATTTATCCTGTTTTATTCTTTTTCGCGCTCCTTTACAAACTTTCGCACTTCACGCATAAAACGCTCTTCATCGAAATGTTCTTCAGGTTCATCACCGTATTCCTCCTTGTATTCACCAAAGAACTCATCGTCGTATTCTGGATAGGATTGTACTTGCTGATGAGCATCTCGAACTAAGCATGTCATCAGCTTATACATAAGCACTTTAACCCCTCGATAGTTAAGTTGCTTATTTGCAAAAACTTGCGGTTCAACAATGGACCATAACCCTTTGAAGTTGGGGGTATCTTTAGTAAGCATAAGCTTATTGATTTTGTAATCGTTATCACGGATGATTTTCTGTACTTCTTCTAATAAAGTGATCATGTCTAAAGTAGATGTGTATCTATAAGTCATTTTAACTTTTCCTTGTCTTTTTTTGAATGCAATTAAACGGTTTAGTTGCCTTATACCCTTTTTATGGGCTCATCATTAAGTAGTTTCTACTTAGAAAAATTTGCGTCGTTTTTATAGTTTATTTTAATTTTTTATGAAAAAAATTAAACCACGGTTTTAAAAGTAAAAAAACGAGCCAATGGCTCGCCAGAGTTTATGAGCTTTCTATTAACCGTAACCAACTTTCTTCTGCAGCTGCAAAAGTTTATTATGTCTTCAATATGTATGAGTAAAAAAGCATACATCTCAATACCTTCCAAATACCTCTCTGAGAACTCAGGATTAGCAGCTAATAATTGTTGAGAAATACTGATACCCAGGACACTCCCCACGCTATCTCGGTGTAAATAAATGTAGTTTGTGAAGCCCAACTCTTTCGTTTGCTTATCAACTACATCAGCAAAAACAAAATGGTTGAAGCATCTTCCCACGGTGATTTACTAGCACGTACATATTGGCGAATAAACTGCGACTTTTGATCTTTCATGATTTTTCCTCGTTAATTTGTCCTAAAACTAACTAGGTATAAAAATTGAAAGGTATAAAACAAACGACTTAAATTTGCAAAACACATCAAAAACATTAAGGTTAAGAGATTGTTTCAAATATTGAGAATTTAAAATGAGTGATTTTATATGGCTATTACCGGCTACTGTGTTAGCAGTAATTCTAATTAGGCTTGTTAAACAAGCTAAAAAAGTAGATTAAGTAAAAAAACTTAACTTTTTTGATATAAACGACGAGAATTAAAGTGACCAATAAGTCACTTTAAGGCCTAGAATGCGGCTTAAAGATCCCTAAAAGGCATTTATTCTGAGGAACGAAAAAACGCTAATGTGCGTTTTAATTTTTTAAGTTTTTAATTTGATTTATATTCTATTGTATAGGGATCCTAAATAAGTTTAGCCGGTATCGACTTTGCTTGGCATTAACACGTATCAAACGCTTTACTCGCAACAAAATAGACACTATAGTATCCATTAACCTTGTTTAAAATCCATTTTAGATACGCACATGTCTTTTTTTGAGGTTCTATTATTAATTATTTATTATTAAGCGAAGGTGATGTGCAGCTAGCTTTTGCTGAACATCTAAAAGAACACCGCAAAAAAGCAAAGATGTCACGTGAGGCGTTAGCTAAAAAAAGTACGGTACCTGCTTCTACAATAAAAAAGTTTGAGGTTACAGGACTTATTTCATTCAGGCAGCTATTACTTTTGTGGCAATCTCTCGACGATTTGACTCGTTTATATGAATTAACAAAAGCGCCAACTCAAGGTAAGAATGCGCCAACGTCTATTGCTCAGGTATTAAACAATGGCCTTTAAACCCATAGAAAAGCTAGAAGTAAAACGTACACTGTCAGACTCAACAGAGTCAATGGTTGGTGTACTTGCTCAAAATAGACAAGGTGTTTACTTTCAATTTGATCAAGGCTATTTAGACACATACGGTAATCTTTCGCCATTCTCACTCGCCTTCAATAGAGATGTTCAGTTAGCACCCAAAAGCCCACATAATGGATTGCATGGGGTCTTTTCTGATTGTTTACCTGATGGGTGGGGGCTACTACTACAGGACCGTGTATTCAGACAAAATAATATAATGCCTAACTTTGTTACCGCAATGGACCGCTTATCTTTTGTTGGCCATTCGGCTATGGGAGCATTATCGTTTACACCTGAAACTCATTATGATGACACAAATGACGATGAAGCTGGTCTTGCTACATTAGGCCAACAAGCCCAAGCAATATTTGAAGGACAAACAGAAGAAGTACTTTCTGCGTTAGTGGCTGCTGGTAGCTCCGGCGGTGCACGCCCAAAAGCCCAAATTTATTTTCCTGACAATAATATACAAGAATGTAGAACAAAACCTAAAACAGGTGATGATGCTTGGTTAATAAAATTCACATCCAAAAACCTCGCTTTAGGACATGAGGAAGGGTTATGTGAAGCTGTGTATTTGAATTTAGCTGAACAAGCGGGATTAAACCCTCCTCAGAGGTTACTGGTACCCGCCCCAGAAGGGACCGGTGCAAAGCAATGGCTTGCCTTAAAACGATTCGATAGGTTTAAATTAATGGGTGATAAAATGGGCTGCAAACATATGCATAGTGCATGTGGCTTGCTAGATGCTGATTTTCGCACACCTACATTAGATTATGAGGATTTAATTAAAGCGAGCCGTGTTTTATGCAAATCACCTGCTGCAGGGCAATTACAATTTCGTCGGGCTATGTTTAATTTATTTAGCTGTAACCAAGATGACCACAGTAAAAACTGGGCTTTTTTACAAGGTGATTCTGGTGAGTGGGATTTAGCGCCTTTTTATGATGTAACTTTTAGTCCTCACCCTTTTAATGAGCATGCTACTTCGTTTGCTGGATTTGGAAAAAACCCGCCACTAAAAGCGATTCAAAAGCTGGCCTCTGCAGCAGGTTATGCAAACTGGAAACAAGTACAAGTTATAATATCTGAAATAGCAGAGATTATTTTAAACTTTAAAGACACAGCTAAAGCATTAGACGTAAATAAACAAACGATTAGTTTAATAGAGCAACAGCTTGATAACACGTACGCCATGAATAAGCATTTAACGGGTCGTTAATTGTATTAAGCTTAATAGTATTGAGCTATTTATAAAGCCTCGCTGCTTACTTTACTTGTGCCGAGGTTTTAATTTTTAAAAGTATCGTTTTATTTATACCTCTAAAAAGGCGCGGCAACTTTATTTCTAATTAACATTTCTAAATCTATTTCAATGACTCTAACAAGCACAACTTCAAACTACTTTTAATTCATTTAGCTGATCAGATTGAGTTACATTATTTACCAGTGCTCTTATTGAGAGTTATTAAATTAAAATCACATAAAATTTGGTTGCCTAATTTCAGTTCTTCCCTCCCCCCTTAATCTCTAATGAAATTTTAAAGCGTCGCTGTTAATATTATATTCCTACATCCTAAACAATAAAGTAGTTCTGATGGCAGCTAGTTATTCTCTCGATGATTTACGTTACTTTTGCACCATAGTAAAACTAGGTAGCTTTAAAAAAGCATCAACAAGCCTTGATATGTCACTATCAACTTTGAGCCGTAGAATACGTTTATTAGAGCAAGCTCTGCAATTAACGTTACTAAATCGAGATGCTCATCGGGTAACACTTACGCATACTGGCGAGTTATATTACGATCGCTATCGTAAACTGTTTGATGAAGTAGAGTGTATAGAGCAAGCACTTTGTGATGAGAAAGACCAACCTAAAGGGAAAATTAGGATCTGTGCACCCATTTACATGGGTAAACATTTTTTAAGTGCTATTTTTTGTGATTTTTTACTGCAGTATCCCGATATTCAACTAGATTTACGCTTTTCAAATAACCTTATTGATATTGAAAAAGAAGGGATTGATATAGCGTTTAGAGTAAGAAATCCTGCCATTGATAATTGGGTTATTAGGGAGCTTAAGCTTACTCACAATATATTATGTACTCACTTAAATCATGATTATCAATCCATCACTCATCCTAAGCAATTAGAAGATCACCCAAAAGTTACGTGCGTTGGGTTGGTACCGTGGCAATTAAAAAATCAGCAAACGAGTGAAGAGTACAGTTTTAATCCAAACACACATGTTCGATTAGAAGTTGATGAAATTCAAATGATGAAACAAGCAGTTGAGTCTGGTGTGGGTATTAGCTACATCCCTGATTATATAGCATTACCACTTATTAAAGCCGGAAAGCTTAAACACATTCTTCCTGATTGGCAAAGCAAAGGGCAGCCATTTTCTATGCTTTATCGCGACAGAAAACAAATCCCTTATCGAGTGCGATTACTTATAGAGCATACACTGCAACACTTCACTAAAATGTAGCAGTGTAGGCTTTTCACAGCAAAGTAATTAAGCTAATTCATCTTTTAAAAACTAAGCCTTAGTACAATTACACCTAAAAATGCCGTTGTTAATCCTATAACTTCTTGCCGTGTAAAAGACTCTTTTAGAATGATGCGTGAGTACAACAAAATAATTAAAATATTCATACCTGAAATCGCTGAAACTAACCCTGTATTACCAATAGCAAAAGCCGATATTATTGCAACCATGCCAGCTACATTTGTTAAACCAATAAGTAACCCGCACGAAAATGTTTTACCGGCAGACCAATACGCTTGAGAAGAGCCTTGCTCTGCTAGCATTTTTTTACGCTTTACTAACCAACTAACGGCAAAAAGAAAGCTACCAAAACCAAACATAGACGTTAAAGTTGCAAACGTATCCGCCTCAAGAAGCGTTGATTGCTTACCCATTAAATCATTAAACGCAAAGGACAGTGCCGCGAGTAATCCCCATTGCGCACCTTGTAAATTACTTAATGAGATATCGCTGGAATAGCGAATAATATAAAGACCGCCAAAAATAATAAAAAAGCCGATTAATTGAATAACAGTTAAGGTTTCTTGCCATAATAAAAAGGCAAATAAAAGCACAAATAAAGGCGTTAACCCCGACAGGATGCTAATTAAAGACGCTTTCCCAACCGAAAACCCTTTGTGCAAAAACCCATTAGCCGCAAAAGATCCAAAACCTAAAGCGAGTCCAACAGTAATGTCAGCCCAGCCGTACCATGTGTGTTCAAATATTACAGTACCTAGCGCGCTAATTATGAACCCTACAAAAAAAACACCGAATAATAATAGATTACGATTAATCTTTTTTTGCGACGTCCATTGGTACATTATTCCTCGCGCACCAAAAAAAACAGTGGCGAGTAATGCAAAAATTATCCACATATAAATGAGACCCTTTATAATTTACTTTGATTAACCCGAATAAAAAGTGGTTATTTAACATTGTTGAATGGAGTAACTATTACATAAAGGTTCAGCTGTAAAACACGTAGCCACTACAAGAGCGTTACCCGATACCTAGCTTCTACTCTATAAAATAAGCAGCTTAGGCTTCACATAATAAAATACTAGCCACACAATTACACTTTAATAAACAACAACACCAGTATATTTAATCTATAAATATTATAAACATGCATAAGTGGCACTATAGATCTCATAAATAGCACTTAACAATTTAGTCGATTAACTTCAATCACATAGTGAGCAACTAACACACAGAAATAACAACACTTCAGTGAAAAATAACGAATTTATAAAAACATAAAAAACAGTTTTAAACTGTCATTATATCGACAATATATTTTTAACCTAAAACTCAATTGACTTTATTTTTAAACTCAATATGATTGATTTAAACAAAGAGGACAATATGTTTACTTTAATCACATACCTGCTAAAAACAAATACCACCTTCGGAATTTAAGCCGAGTGTAACCCTTACACTCGGCAGTTACACTGTACCTTAATATATTTAAATTCGATTTAGTTTTTGTGGGGATTAGTCCCAGGGCAAGATCACGAACTTTACCTTGACTTAAAAGTATGATCTTATACTCCTTTTTTCAAAGAGCATTCTCATGCTTGATATTCAGCTATTTAAATATTTCGAATCAATCGATGATCCTCGCCAACAAGGTAAAGTGGTCCATAAACTATTTGATATCATATTCTTAGCCGTCAGCGCTGTTGTGTCTGGATGCCAAGGCTGGGAAGATATCGAAGATTTTGGTCATGATAGATTAGATTGGCTCAGGAAATATGTCCCCCTAAAGCAAGGTATCCCTCGCCATGACACAATTGCCCGCGTACTAAGCCGTATTGATATGACGCAATTTCAAGATTCTTTTTCTTCTTGGATGAAAGCATGTACTAAGTTAACCCAGGGCGATGTCGTGGCTATTGACGGAAAACGGTTAAAAGGGTTTTTTAATCAATCGGATAGGCGCGATGCACTTTATATGATCAGTGCGTTTGCATGCGAAAATGGTGTCGTTTTAGCGCAATGCCCTGTTGATAAAAAGTCGAATGAAATAACAGCGTTACCAACACTTCTAGAGTTACTTGAGATAAAAGGCTGCTTAGTCACAATTGACGCCATGGGGTGTCAAAAATCAATTGCAGAAAAAATAGTGAGCAAAGAAGCTGATTACCTTCTAGCAGTGAAGGCAAATCATAAAGGACTCCTGTCGAAAATAGAGGGGGCTTCAATACCGGAGATAACACGACAAGCGTCTAAAGGGGTTTTGTTTAATGAAGCTGATTATCAAAAAAACAGAGAGGAGTTTAGGTGTTGTGCAGTGCGCCATGACGTAAGTTATTTATCAGAAACGATACACTGGGAAGGGGCAAAAACAGTGGGCGTTATTGTTTCCTACAGAAAGGAAAAAGGTAAATTAAGCAATGAGTTATGTTATAGGTACTATATCAGTTCAGCACATTTAACGGCGGAAGAATTGGCAAGTTCAGCGCGGCAACATTGGCAAATAGAGAATGGATTACATTGGCGTTTAGACGTAGGATTTAAAGAAGATGAGTGCCGAATTAGGCGCGAAGGTGCAGCGCCAGTATTTACAGGGCTGAGGCATATCGCATTCAATCAATTAAAGGCTGAAACCAGTTTCAGTAAAGGTATGCCAGCAAAGCAGAAGAAAGCGATGCGCAGTACAGCTTATCTTGAAAAGGTATTGAATTTATAGTGTTTTTTCATGCTCTTGCCCTGGGATTAGTCCGTGCTTTCTTTTCTGTTCGAGCGTAAAAAATCTTTCCTGTCTAAAAATGACTTCACAGACGCAGCGGTACTATTACAACCGCTGAAGCTTGCGTATTTACTACAAGAAGTCGAGTATTCACAACGGCCTTGGTCAAAATTCAATCCACATGTACAAATTAATAGCACGGTGGTCATTAAAAATATAACCACCGGTTTTAAGCGCCGCATAACTTTAGTGCCTCCAAGCCAACGAAGGCACTTTATTAGTGACGTATCATTTCACTCTCCTCTTGGGGTCGCTCTTTTAGGGCATAAAATAAATCATATTATTGAATATAAAGAAGCTGGGGAATCCCACCTTTGGGAAATAATAGCCATTAATATTAAGGAGGAAATATAGAGTAAATTATTTCAATTTTTATTTATTAATTTTATATATTTAATTGGAGTTATTTGTAATGAGTAAAGAAAAACCTAAAAAACATGCAAGCAAAACATTAAAACAAAAACGTAAAGAGCGAAGAGATAAGCTAAAGCAACTTGAAAAATAATTAATATTATTTTAAATAAAGTCGCAAACTCGGGGTTTTTATAACCCCGAGTTTTTTGAAAAAAACTATATTCAGCTGTAGCTAAACAGCTTGTTTAAATGGATTACGAGTATCTTGGTGTTCCTCAAGATTACGCATTAAAATAGCATGCGCTAAGTTAATGTCTTCATCTAGCAGTATTTTTACAATGTGACCGGAGCCTTTAGCATCGCTAATACTTTCGCCCTTTTTGTTTTCCATATATTCAAGCTTAAAAGTAATGTTACCTTGTGGTGTCATAAGCTCTAAGGAGTGACCTGTACAAAATTTATTTTTAACGTCTATTTCAACTAATCCATTTTCGCAGCGCTCAAGTACTTCTCCCACAAATTGCTGCTTAGTTGATACCGAATGACCGTATTCATAGTTTTGATAATCTTGGTGAGCGTGGCGTTTTAAAAAGCCTTCGGTATAACCACGATGCGCTAGATTTTCGAGAGTTTTAAATAAGTTAGTATCAAATGGTTTACCCGCAGCTGCGTCGTCTATTGCTTTGCGATAAACTTGTGCTGTGCGCGCTACATAATAAAATGACTTAGTACGCCCTTCTATTTTTAAACTATGTACACCCATTTTTGTTAACTGCTCTACGTATTGCACAGCGCGTAAATCTTTTGAGTTCATAATATAGGTGCCGTGCTCATCCTCGAATGCAGGCATGTACTCACCAGGGCGGCCTTGTTCTTCTAGCATAAATACATCGTTACTTGGCGCGCCTTCGCCCAGTGTAGGAATAACCTGTTTTGGGTCAATTTTATGCACCATTTCGCCGGTTTCGTTTTCAACACCAGGTTTTACATCGTAATCCCAGCGACATGCATTAGTACATGTGCCTTGATTTGGATCCCGCTTGTTTATATAACCGGAGAGTAAACAACGCCCCGAATACGCCATACAAAGCGCACCATGTACAAATACTTCAAGTTCGGTGTCTGGGCAGAGTGTGCGTATTTCGGTTATTTCTTCGAGCGACAGCTCCCGCGATAAAATAACGCGTTCAATTCCCTGCTTTGCCCAAAATTGTACACTCGCGTAATTTACCGCATTCGCCTGTACTGATAAGTGAATAGGTATGGCTGGCCATTTTTCACGAACAAGCATAATTAAACCAGGATCTGACATAATCAGCGCATCGGGCTGCATCGCAATAACAGGTTCTATATCACGTAAATACGATTTAACTTTAGCGTTGTGCGGTGCAATATTAGACACAACATAAAACTTTTTATTTTGCGCATGCGCCTCACTAATGCCTACTTTCAGAGTGTCTAGATCAAACTCATTATTACGCACACGCAAACTATAACGAGGCTGCCCCGCATAAACCGCATCTGCGCCATAAGCAAACGCGTAGCGCATGTTTTTTAAACTGCCTGCGGGGCATAATAATTCAGGAATAAAAGGCATTGAAGAAATAGCGGGTGACATGTGCGCTCCATACATCAAACTGGGTTTAAGCCAGTTGCATAAGTAGTTAACCTGAACTCTGAAAAATAAATCTATCCCAAGCAAAATTCAGATTAGTCATTAACAAATAAGTAAACAGAAGCGCGGCAGTATAAATGCGGTCAATAATTTGCGTTTGATCGAGATCACAAAACGGCAACCAAACTGGTTTTTAATAAAATTAGGATTTTTCACTTAAAACACGTATAATTCGCGCCCGTTAATATTCACACTTTTACTTAAAATTATTGGAGCATAAAGATGGCTTTAGAACGTACTTTTTCAATCGTAAAACCTGATGCAGTTGCTAAAAACCACATTGGCGCTATCTACAACCGTTTCGAATCTGCTGGCCTTAAAATCGTTGCAGCTAAAATGGTTCACCTTTCACAAGAGAAAGCTGAAGGTTTCTACGCTGAACATAGCGAACGTCCTTTCTTCGGTGCTTTAGTATCTTTCATGACATCTGGTCCAGTAATGGTTACAGTTCTTGAAGGCGAAAACGCTGTTCTTAAAAACCGTGAAATCATGGGTGCTACTAACCCTGCTGAAGCACTAGCTGGTACTTTACGTGCAGACTACGCTGATAGCATCGACGAAAATGCTGTTCACGGTTCTGACGCTGTTGAATCTGCTGCTCGCGAAATCGCGTACTTCTTCGCTGACGAAGAGCTTTGTTCACGTACTCGTTAATTCGAATTCGTTAACATATTGAAAAGGGCTTTCGGGCCCTTTTTTAGTCATTACGTAAAGTATTAATCAGAAACTCATGATGTTTTACGTAATGATTAAAGTGAGTGAATTGTGTACAATTCGTCCTCGTAAATTTTATCTCCACCGTCACCGATTGAGGTTGTTTCATGACCGAGCAAAAAAAGATTAACTTATTAGATTTAAACCGAGAAGCAATGCGCGAGCTATTTGCATCGTTCGGTGAAAAGCCGTTTCGTAGTGACCAGGTGATGAAATGGATTTATCATTTTGGCGTAGATAACTTCGACGATATGAGCAACGTAAACAAAAAGCTTAAAGAAAAACTTAAAGCTGAGTGCGAAATTGTAGCGCCAGAAATTACCGTTCGCCAACAAGCAAGCGACGGTACTATTAAATACGCACTTATTCTGGAAGGTGGTCAAGAAGTAGAAGCCGTTTGGATCCCTGAAAAAGAACGCGCTACTTTATGTGTATCATCACAAGTGGGTTGTGCTCTTGAGTGTACTTTTTGTTCTACCGCTCAACAAGGCTTTAACCGTAACTTAAAAGTATCTGAAATTATTGGTCAAGTTTGGCGTGTAGCTAAAGATATAGGCCTTGATGGTCATAGCGAAAAGCGCCCAGTAACTAACGTTGTAATGATGGGTATGGGCGAGCCTTTACTTAATCTTAAAAACGTAGTGCCAGCAATGGAACTAATGATGGACGATTGGGGCTTTGGTTTATCTAAGCGCCGCGTAACATTAAGTACTTCAGGCGTTGTACCTGCACTTGATTTACTAAAAGAGAAAATTGACGTAGCACTGGCTATATCACTTCACGCACCAGATAACGCACTGCGTGACATTTTAGTGCCAGTTAATAAAAAGTACCCTATTGAAGAATTTTTAGCCTCGTGTCGTCGTTATATCGATGGCTCAAAAGCAAATAAAGATGTAACGGTTGAATACGTGATGCTTAACGGTATTAACGACAGCACCGATCAGGCGCATGCATTAGTGCAAACGTTAAAAGGCACACCTTGTAAGGTAAACCTTATTCCGTTTAACCCATTCCCGGGTAATGAATACACGCGCTCAAGCAATAGCCGTATTGACCGTTTTTCAAAAGTATTACAAGCAGCAGGCGTTACCTGTATTGTTCGTCGTACTCGCGGGGACGATATTGACGCCGCTTGCGGACAGTTAGTCGGTGACGTAGTTGACCGTACTAAACGTTTAGCTAAAAAGAAAATGCGTGACGATAACGCAATTAGCGTTAATATCCACCAAGCATAATCTGTAACTGCCCTATGTGAATAAGTCATATAGGGCAGTTAAGTTGTTTATTTTTAAATAAATGATGCAAGAATAAAGGTTTTAGGTAAGATAGGCGAAATGGACTAAAAATAAAGAGATAAGGTAATGCGATCTATACTTGCTATAACACTATCAACACTTGCCTTAAGTGGCTGTGTTAGCGAAAGTAGTTATAACGGCAGTAATAAGCCCGTCGTCGAAAATAAAATTAATAATACTGGCGCAGCACGAACACGAATTGCTTTAGCCCTACAGTATTTAAAAACGGGTAATAACTCTCAAGCCAAATACAATTTAGAACGTGCAGCTGCATTTGCTCCTGACCTACCTGAAGTACATTACTCTCTTGCTTATTACTATCAACAAGTAGGCGAAAACCCGCTAGCTGATAAAGCCTACCAAAAAGCACTCGAAATAAAGCCTGACGATCCTAATACCCTTAATAACTACGGCGTGTTTTTATGTGGTATTGATGAATACGATCGTGCAACTGATCAATTTTTAAAAGCCATTGAAGTACCAAGTTATATTCGCGTTGCCGAAAGTTACGAAAATTTAGCCTTGTGTGCTATTGAATTTGATGATTTTGAAAATGCAGAAAGTTACTTTCAACAGGCACTTAATCACAGCTCTCAGCGTACATCTACGTTAATTAGTTTAGCAGCGCTGTATTACGCAAAAAGTGACTTATACAAAGCCAGTGAACTTTTAAAGCGCTACGAAAGCACAGGTCGAGTATCCTCTCGCGCATTAATGCTTAGCTACCTTGTAAAAAACAGAATGGGCAGAATAGAAGAGGCTGAAAAAATTTCCAGCACTATTTTACAAACTTACTCTAGCAGTAACGAAGCCTATGCATTAAAAGAGAAAAGAACACGTTTTAATGAGTTTGAAATACTGCGAGAAAAATACCGTAAAGCGCAGTTAAAAGAACTAAAAAATGACGAAAGCGGCGCGCACGTTAGTTCAAAAAAACCAAAAATAAAAGTAATCAGAAAGAAACGTTCACCACAAGACGGTTCAACAAGCTTGGTAACAAACGACGAGCAAAAAACAGATAAAAAGATCGCAATAGCAAATAACCAAGATGTAAATTCAGTTATAGTAAGAGAAAAGCAAGCTAAGGCAGTACAAAACACGGTCAGTAAGCAAGCCGATGAAGCAACCGTAATAGCAAAACAAATAACAACTCAAAAAGAAGAAGCTCCTAAAGTCGTCGCACCAAGCAACCCTACCGATACATCGGCTGTTATGCTTGCACTTACTACTGAGCACGACTCTGCAGATTCCGTAGTAGCTGCACCTAAAAAAGCTAAGTCCGTTTACGAACCTCAAAAAGAAGTTATAGCAACAAAACAACCAGCTAAAGCTGATGACGAAGTTACAATAATTTCGTTTGGCGCACCTAAAACAGGCCAGTTTAATTCGCAGCAAACTAGTAACTATAGTAATTCAGTTCCTGCAGTTACCGCTCAAAAAAATAGTAGTGACGTGGTATTCTACGAAGCGACTAAAAATACAACTGTATTTGAAAATAGCAGCTATCAAAATGATGCAGATATTGAATTTAAAAGTTACGAAGCAGTACAAAAAACAGAGCTCCCAATGCTTAACCCTAAAGTATCGCCTTTACGCGTGCCATTTCACGTAATTGCTGTTGGCGAAAACCTATTTAGCATTTCGGTGCGATACAATGTTAAACTACAAAAGCTCCTGCAATGGAATGGTCTAAAAGAGTCGGATCGAGTAATGAATGGAAGTAAAATATACCTAAACGATCCAAATATTTATTACGAAATTAAAGCTGGTGATTCCCTTTACGATATAGCTACCCAGCGGCATGTATTAATTGATGAATTAATGCGATGGAATAAATTAAGTCCTGATATAGCACTAAAACCAGGGCACAAACTTTTACTAGTGGATCCAGACTCATACACATTATGAATGAAGAAAATACGCAAACACAGAGCGAACAGCCAACTGTAGGCCAAATATTAAAAAACCACAGAGAACAAGCGAACGTTAGCATAGCGACTATTGCTGCACCGTTAAAGCTGTCTGAACTTCAAATTAAACGCCTTGAAAATGATGAATTTACATTGCTCGGCCCTATTACTTTTGTTAAAGGCTATATAAAAAACTATTGCCGTGAATTAAAAGTAGATAGCGCACCTATTTTAGCAATGATGCCAGCCCCACCAGAGCCGGCTAAACCCGCTAATATGCAGAGTTTTTCACGCCGTACAGAAAAAGAAGCAAACGACAGTCGTTTAATGTTTTTTAGCTATTTAATTTTAGCGATTGTTATTGGCTCATCTGCTTTATGGTTTTGGCAAAACGCGACACCTATTGAAGAGCAAACGAGTAATATAAACGTTGCCAACTCAAAAATGAGCGAGCGCCAAGCCGCTCAACCCAGTATTTCAGAGCAACAGCAACAAGCCGAAATTGACGATGAATCATTATTAGAATCACAAAGCACGTCTAGTGAAACATCAACAAGCCCAGAAATAGTTAAAGAAACGGCTCCTATTGCTTCTAACAGCGCAAGTCAAGACGATGCTAGCAGTACAATTGTCATGAACTTTAATGGCGAAAGTTGGGTTGAAATTTACGACGGCGAAGGCGAAAAAATAGCATTCGGCGTTAAAAAAGCAGGCTACATTATGACCGTAAGCGGTACGCCTCCTTTTTCAGTTGTGCTTGGTAAGCATGACGCTGTAGACATTACTTTAAACGGTGAACCTGTAGATGTTTCTGCATTTCCTCAAAACCGTTTAGCCAAATTTACATTACCACTAGCAGAGTAGTCGCTATGTTTTCAGAATCTCCAATTAAACGCAGAAAATCCACCCGAATCAATGTAGGTAACGTCCCTATTGGTGATGGTGCCCCTATTGCAGTGCAATCAATGACCAACACCGACACCATGGATGTTGATGCAACTGTTGCACAAATACAGGCAATACAAGATGCAGGTGCCGACATAGTCCGTGTATCAGTACCAACAATGGATGCAGCCGAAGCGTTTAAAAGTATAAAAGAGCAAGTAACGATTCCGCTAGTTGCCGATATTCATTTTGATTATCGTATTGCCTTAAAAGTAGCAAAATACGGTGTAGATTGCCTGCGTATAAACCCGGGGAATATAGGTAGTGAAGAGCGTATTAGAGCCGTAGTAGACTCAGCACGCGAGCACAACATTCCTATTCGTATTGGTGTAAATGGCGGTTCACTAGAGCGCGACTTACAAGAAAAATACGGCGAACCAACACCAGAAGCCTTATTAGAATCAGCAATGCGCCATGTAGATATATTGCGCCGCCTTGATTTTGACCAATTTAAAATATCAGTAAAAGCGTCTGACGTATTTTTAGCGGTAGGAGCATATCGCTTACTCGCTAAAGAAATAGACCAACCACTACATTTAGGTATTACCGAAGCGGGCGGCATGCGCTCAGGCTCTGTTAAATCTGCAGTAGGTTTAGGTATGTTATTAGCCGAAGGTATTGGCGATACCCTGCGTGTATCACTTGCTGCCGATCCTGTTCAAGAAATTAAAGTCGGCTTTGATATCTTAAATTCATTGCGCATTCGTTCGCGTGGAATTAACTTTATTGCCTGTCCTAGCTGCTCACGTCAAGAGTTTGATGTAGTAAGCACCATGAACCAACTTGAAGAGCGCTTAGAGGATATTATCGAACCTATGTCAGTTTCGGTAATTGGTTGCGTTGTAAATGGACCAGGTGAAGCGCTTGTGAGTGATATAGGGCTTGCCGGTGCAAATCGTCGTTCTGGTTTGTATATAAATGGCGAACGCCAAAAAGCACGCATTGATAACAACAACATTGTTGACCAGCTTGAAGGTTATGTACGCGACTTTATAGAAAAAAAGCAGAGCCAAACACCGATTGACATAAAAATAGTCGAATAAATACCGCATAAAGCGCCAAACAGCGGTGTTTGGCGTTTACCTTTATAGCTAAAACGCTATAATGGCGGGTCAATTTTTAGCATTCTTGTTGTGTAAGCATTTTTCATTACACAAAAAAACAGCATTTAGGATTTATCAGTGGCAAAACAAATTCAGGCAGTTCGCGGTATGAACGATTGTCTGCCGGGCGATACACAAGTTTGGCAGAAAGTAGAAAACATTTTACGCGAGACAGTAGCATCGTTCGGTTATCAAGAAATTCGTTTTCCTATTGTAGAATCAACCGACTTATTTAAACGCTCTATTGGTGAAGTTACCGATATAGTAGAAAAAGAAATGTACACCTTTGCCGATCGCAATGGCGACTTATTAACACTTCGCCCAGAAGGCACCGCAGTATGCGTACGTGCTGGCAACCAAAATGGCTTACTATATAATCAAGAACAACGCCTTTGGTACATGGGTCCAATGTTTCGTCACGAGCGTCCGCAAAAAGGTCGTTACCGTCAGTTTCACCAATTTGGTTTAGAAACATTTGGTATTGCTACAGCAGATATAGACGCAGAAGTTATTTTATTAACAGCGCAACTATGGGAAGCTTTTGGTATTACTGAGCACGTTCGTTTGGAGCTAAATTCTTTAGGGTCTAACGAAGCGCGTGCAGATTACCGTGATGCGTTAGTAGCCTACCTTGAGCAACACATTGATGTGCTTGATGAAGACTCAAAACGTCGTATGTATTCAAACCCATTACGCGTACTTGATAGCAAAAACCCAGACGTACAAGCAATTTTAACTGATGCGCCTAAATTGTCTGAAAATTTAGATGCTGAATCAAAAGAACATTTTGCAAATTTATGTGAACGTTTAGACGCTGCTGGCGTCTCATATACGGTTAATGAAAAGTTAGTACGTGGTTTAGACTACTACAACCGCACTGTATTTGAATGGGTAACCGACAGTTTAGGTGCACAAGGCACTGTATGTGCTGGCGGACGTTACGATGGCTTAGTTGAACAACTTGGCGGCAAAGCAACGCCAGCAGTTGGTTTTGCAATGGGTCTAGAGCGCTTAGTATTATTACTACAAGCACTTGAGTGTGTAGGTGACATTCGTCGTAATGCTGATGTATATTTAGCAGCAATGGGCGACAAAGCAAGCATTCAAGCTCCTGCAATTGCAGCACAACTACGTAAAGACGTACCGGGTTTACGCGTTATGGTACATGCGGGCGGCGGCAACTTTAAAAAACAATTAAAACGTGCTGATAAAAGCGATGCACTTGTTGCAGTGATTATTGGTGAAGATGAATTAGAAAAAGGCGTTGTGACCATCAAGTATTTACGCGAGCGTAAAGAACAAGTCACATTAGAATTAGAACAAGCTAAAGCGCTATTAGCTGAGCTTATTAACGGCTAAGCGAACATTAGAGGTAAGAATGGATATTTATTCAACAGAAGAACAACAAGCAGAAGCCATTAAACGCTTTTTCCGTGAAAACGGCATTTCACTTGCGCTAGGTATACTTGTTGGCCTAGGTGGCTTATATGGCTGGAAAGCATATAACCAAAACCAAATTACTACCGCTGAGAAAGCATCAGATTCATATACAGCGCTTGTTGAAAGCGACGATGTATTATCTTCAGCTGATGCGTTTATTAGCGAAAATAAAGACACAAACTACGCAACACTTGCTGCATTCGTTGCTGCAAAAGACGCAGTAGAAGCGAAAAAATTAGACGTAGCAAGCGAAAAGCTAAGCTGGGTTGTGTCTAATACGCCAAATACAGAATTAAAAGCAATTGCGATTACACGTTTAGCACGTGTTCAAATTGCGCAAACTAAATATGACGATGCATTAACAACATTAAATGCACCATTACCTGAAGCGTTCAATGCAAACGTGGCCGAGCTTAAAGGCGATATTTACACTGAGCAAGGTAATAAAGATCAAGCACGTACTGCATACCAAGCAGCAATAGATGCGGGTGGATTAACAAGTAACCCACTATTACAAATTAAGTTAGATGACCTAGCAGTAACTAGCCCAGCGGCATAAGGTTTTAGGCATGAAAAAATTTACAACAGCAGCCCTTGCCCTATGTATGGCAACATTGATGGGTTGTTCATCAAGTGATGATGAAGATGAACTAGTACTTCCTGAAATTGTAAACCAATTTGAAACTGACGTTGTTTGGCAAGAATCTGTAGGTGATGGCGTAGAGCATTATTTTTCTCGTTTAACACCCGCAGTTTACAAAGATACTGTGTATGTTGCTAGCCGCGAAGGCCAAGTAGAAGCGCTTTCGCTTGATAATGGCGATACAAAATGGGAAACCGATGTACGCCAAGATTTATCGTTTTGGCCTTGGGCTGACAACGGTAGTGCAAAATTATCAGGTGGTATTTTGCAAGCCTATGGTAAAATTTATATTGGTTCTGAACACGGCTTTATTATTGCTCTTGATCGCGAAACTGGTGAAGAAGTTTGGCGTAAAAACGTACCAGGCGAATCTCTGTCTAAACCAACAGCAGGCGATGGCTTAATATTTGTAAATTTAGGCTCTGGTAAATTGTTAGCCCTTCACCCAGATACAGGCGAAGAGCGTTGGAGCTTTGAACAAGAAGTTCCACCACTAACATTACGCGGACAAAGCTCACCAACCGTTGCTAACGGTGGTGTATTAGTTGGCCTTGAAACAGGCAAACTGAGCGTATTAATTTCAGACAGTGGTTACTCAGCATGGAGCGCAGAAATTGCGGTTGCTAAAGGCGCATCAGAATTTGAACGCCTAGTTGACGTAGACACTCAACCACTTATTAGCGGTCCATACGCTTACGCTATAGCTTACAACGGCAACTTAGCCGCTGTAGATATTCGCTCTGGCAATGTTGTATGGAAACGCGAGTACAGCAGCTACCGCGAAATTGCGATGGATGCACAAACAATTTATTTAGTAGATAGCGATGGTGTTATTTACGCATTAGATAAAAATTCAGGTATTGAACGTTGGAGCCAACCCGCTCTACGCGGTTGGTACCTAACAGGCCCTGCAGTTGCAGGTAGCCACTTAGCTTTAGGCGACCAAGAAGGTAACCTACATTGGCTAAATAAAGAAACTGGCGAGCTAGTATCTCGTGAAGACTTTGACAGCTCGGGCTTTTTTGTTGAGCCAGTTGTTGCCGACGATAAGCTAATTTTATACACCCGTGATGGTGAAGTTAGTATGGTAAAAATACCAAACTAAGTTACTAATAGTCATATGGTTTTTTTAAGGCTTCGCACTGCGAAGCCTTTTGTTGTTTTTTAAAGAGGTAGTTTATGCTTCCCGTGATCGCTCTAGTTGGGCGACCCAATGTGGGCAAATCCACATTATTTAACCGTTTAACACGTACTCGTGATGCACTCGTAGCCGATTTTCCAGGTTTAACACGAGATAGAAAATATGGCCAAGCTAGTTACGATGGCTATGAATTTATCGTGGTAGACACGGGCGGTATTGATGGCTCAGAAGAAGGCATCGAAATCGAAATGGCAGATCAATCTCTGCTAGCTATTGAAGAAGCTGACATTGTTCTGTTTTTAGTAGATGCTCGTGTAGGTATGACCGTAGCTGACCAAGCAATTGCTAATCACTTGCGTAAACAAGATAAAAAGTGTTTTGTTGTTGCCAATAAAACCGATGGTATTGATGCAGATTCAAACTGTGCTGAATTTTACCAATTATCATTAGGTGAAATTCATCACATTGCTGCATCGCATGGCCGTGGTATTACGTTATTACTTGAGCAAACACTTCAGCCGCTTATTGCTGAATTAGCTGCACAAGACGAAGACGTAACAGGCGATGACGAAGAGCTTATTAATCTTTACGAAGAAGATGAAGACAGCGATACCGATCACCAGGCATTTGCAGACAAACCTGTAAAGCTTGCGATTATTGGTCGTCCTAACGTTGGTAAGTCAACGCTTACAAACCGTATACTGGGTGAAGATCGCGTAATTGTATACGACATGCCAGGTACAACACGTGACTCTATCTACATTCCGATGACTCGAAATGAAAAAGAGTATGTGTTAATTGACACCGCAGGTGTTCGTAAGCGTAAAAAAGTAAGCGACGTAGTTGAAAAGTTCTCTGTCATTAAAACGCTTCAAGCAATCGAAGATTGTAACGTTGTGTTATTGATTGTTGATGCTCGCGATGGTATTTCTGATCAAGATTTAAGCTTATTAGGCTTTGCTCTTAACTCAGGTCGTTCATTGGTAATTGCAGTGAACAAATGGGATGGCTTAGACGATTACGTTAAAGATCGTATTAAATCAGAGCTCGATCGCCGTTTAGGCTTTATTGACTTTGCACGCCTACACTTTATATCTGCACTACACGGTACAGGTGTTGGTCATTTATTCGAGTCTGTTGACGAAGCGTATGAATCAGCGACTAAACGTATAAGTACTGCAATGTTACGTCGTATTATGGACATGGCTCAAGCCGATCACCAGCCGCCACTTGTTCGTGGTCGTCGTGTTAAGCTCAAATATGCGCATGCCGGTGGTTATAACCCACCACGTATTGTTATTCACGGTAACCAAGTTAAAGATTTACCAGATAGTTATAAACGCTACCTGATGAACTATTACCGTAAAGCGCTTAAAATTATGGGCACACCTATCAAAATCGAATTTAGAGAAGGTGAAAACCCATTTGCTGGTCGTGTTAATAAAGTAACACTGTCGCAAAAGCGTAAAATACGTGCATTTGCTAAAGAAAACCGTAATAAATAAACTTTTCAAGAGTTAGTTTATTACAATAAAAACGGCGTACTTTTTAGTACGCCGTTTTTGTTTTAATATGTTATTAAGAGTTACAAACCAAGTAAAGCTAAGCGAACCAAGTTCTCAACGGTGGTTTCATGCGCACTTTTATTTTTATTAGTTGGCGTAAACCTAGAAGTAGGTGATTTAATAGTTATAAACCCATGATTGGTTGCCATTTCATGAGCTAACAGCTTACGCTCTTTGGGTGTTAGGTGGTTTTCGTGTATTTTTTCCAGCTCGCCACTATCAAGCCATATTCCTGCACAGCCTGGACATTCATCTATTTCGACAGCCTTTACTGGCGAAAAATACCGGCGCATCATCACAATACTTGGGCATTTAGGGCAATTTACTCGCGATGAGACATCACCCTCACCTTCGGTATAATTACTCAAATACTTAAGTAATACCTGACCATGCTTTAACTCTGGTGAGCTAAACTTAAAAATTTGGCTGTTATCAAAAAATACGCCACCTTGCACTGAAGTGTAAACAGTAATACCGCCAATTAATAACGGCTCAAGAGAGGCATTTGTACGTGGGCATAACATTCTAAAAATCCTTTTTATTTTAATGCCTAGCTTACACTACTTTACTCAAGCGCTTTATGAATAAGCCCAACAAGTGGATCTGGTAATGTAATATTACCTGTAAGTACAAACTCATGGGCTTCATCTGACATTTTTTGCCATGTGCGGCGAATAATACCAATCCATTTTTCTTCATTGTAATCTGGTTTTGCACTGGCAAACCCAAGCATGTAGTGTTCAATAAACACCAAACTCGCTACATCTTCTACTAATTGGCTATCTGGATTGCGCTTAATATCTTTTTTAGCAACCGCGTTATAAACACGGTTTTGGTCCGTATCGTTAAACCCAGCTTGTTTCATTAATTCAACGGCTAGTGACGCATGAAAAATATAAAGTGCGCTGCGCCATTGATGATAACCCTGCTTGTTCATTTCAAAGTCACTACGTGGCGACTTCCAACGCTGAATATGCTGTGCACGCACTGCAACTTGCATGAGTGCATCGGCATCTGGTTTAAAACGAGTTAGCATTTCGCTCATACGCAAGCCGTATAAGCTTTCTTTTGGAAAGCTTTGCCTATTGTGCTGCTCAGTATTTGGGTCTTGGTTGTTTGCTTCATCAATTAAGGTAATTACTTTATTAAACATGACGGTCATTTTTTATAATAAGTTTTAATCATTCTAAACGCTGATAAAACAATAAACTAGTACGCCAATCAGTTACGCAGTGAAATTTGTTCAATCAAAAAGTAAAACCAAGAGTTACAGGTTATAAAAGTAAGCGCATTGATTAAGTTAACTTGGTACTATATTGAGCATAAATTAAAATAAAAAAGCGCGATAAATAATAACAAACTCGCCAATAACGGATGACTATGTTTAAAAAAACAATTTTAGCTATTTGCTTAGCTGTAGCATCACTGCCGAGCGCAGCCGATAGCAATGCAGATTTAAAAACCATTATTGATAACCACTGGCAAAATGCAAAAGCCGAAAAAATATTCTTTCGTACCGACCCAGACGGCTGGAAGCCAAATGGTACATTACCAAATTGGACCGAACAAGCCATTGCAAAGCGCCAAGCTTACAATAACAGTGTAATAAAAAGCTTAAGTAAAATAGATCCTAAAACGCTGAGCAGCTCGCAACTAATGAACTACCGTTTATTTAAATACGAGCGAGAAACAGAGCAGCAAAGCTACCTTTTTCAAGATAAGTATTTTCAGGTTAACTTTTTAAGTGGCTGGCATACCTACTTTGCCGAAGCACCGGCTAATATGGCATTTTTAACACCTGATGATTACAACGCATTTTTAGTAAGCCTTGCCGACTACCCTCGCTTTAACCAAGAAAACATTAACTTGATGAAGGAAGGAATTGAACTGGGGTATACGCACTACTGCAAAACATTTGAAAATTACAGCCAGAGCATTAACGCTCATATTGTTAAGCAACCTGAAAACAGTGCCTTATACGAGCCCTTTACACGTATACCAAATACGTTTACAGCAGAGCAAAAGGCCACATACCAAAACAAAGCAAAAGCCTTAATTAGCTCAAAAGTAGTCCCGGCTTATCAGCACTTTTACGACTTTTTTGAAAACGATTACATGCCGAACTGTAGAACAGAGCCAGGTATTTCAAGCGTTAAAGACGGGCTTGAGTATTACAAATATGCAGTTAATTACTACACCACAACCAATGCCACACCAAAGCAAATTCATGAGCTTGGCTTAAAAGAAGTGGCGCGTATAAAAACGCAAATGCAAAACATCGTTGATAAAGTAGGTTTTGATGGCACCTATGCTGAGTTTTTAGAATTTTTAGCGACCGATGAGCAATTTTACGCAACAGACGCGCAAGACTTACTTGAAAAAACAGCCTTTATTACGCAAAAAATGTATGGCAAGTTACCAACCTACTTCAATCATTTACCGCGTAACACCTTTACAATAAAAGGCTCAGCGAGTCGCGGCGCGTTTTATATGCCACCTGCTGATAATCGCTCCCCTGGTACTTACTTTTTAGCCTCTACACCTAAGCTACAGCCTTTATATAATTTAGAAGCACTTAGCCTGCACGAGGCAATACCAGGGCATCATTTACAAAACGCGATTGCGATGGAATTAGACGTACCCCAGTTTAGACGCACACTTAGCCACTCAGCATTTGGCGAAGGTTGGGCACTTTACACTGAACGTTTAGGTAAAGAAGCCGGCTTTTATCAAGATCCATACAGCGACTTTGGTCGTTTAGGCTACGAAATGTGGCGTGCAGTTAGGCTTGTTGTTGATACCGGTATTCATGCCTTTGGCTGGAGCCGCCAAAAGGCTATTGACTACTTGGCAGATCACACTGCTTTGCCACAAAGTTCGGTGGAGGATCAAATAGATCGTTATATTTCATGGCCAGGCCAAGCGCTCTCTTACAAAATGGGCGAAATAAAAATACGCGAACTGCGTGAAAAAGCCGAAAAAGAACTCGGGGCTAAGTTTGATATTCGCAGCTTTCACGACACCGTAATCGGCCAAGGCTCGCTACCTATGGCAGTACTTGAAGACGTAATAAACGATTGGATTGCAGAGCAAAAATCGGCTATTTAACATTCAAGGAGGCGGTATTATTTGCCGCCTCTTTCTAAATGGACTTTTTAATGAAACACCTACTTATTTTTATATCACTCATTTTATTTAGCAGCCAAGCTAATGCTTTTTGTTTAGACGTATCAAACTACATAGAGGGCGTAAAATATGGTGTTTGTGGGGAGCAAACAGATTCAATTTCCCTTACGCCTTATTTTATTATATGGATGCTTTTAAACGTGTTATTCGGACAGACTCTTAATAAACCAAATTTACACGTAGGTTTTAAATATTTACTTTTTCTCTGTGCATTCCCACTCAGCCCGCTAGTGCTTTTAATGAATTTAGCCGGAATAATGGTATCTCGGCTTTATAAAAAACACTTAAATACGACAGAAAATAAAACCCAACCTAACCCTGATTATGCAAAATCCGTCATTGATAAAACTAGGGTGAGTCAACTAACAATTGGCGAGTACACTTTTGACAGTCTGCAGCAGTCTTTAATTAAAGAAGATAACCTCTACACATTAGAGCCCAAATGCATGCAGGTACTTAGCTATTTAATAGAGCAACAACCAAGAATAGTTAGCCTTGAAGAGTTACACAATAATGTATGGGAGAATCAAATAGTGACCGACACCGCAATTAGGCGAGTTATTAGCAAACTACGTGTGGCCCTTAACGATAACGACACAAAAACCCCCAAATATATAAAGTCTGTAATGAAGCGAGGTTATCAGCTTATAGCTGAAGTAAAAACACAACCTATTGAATAGTAATGACTTATAAAAGTTATAACCAAGGTAATACCATGTTTATAACTTTATAATAACTAGTTAACGGCTCTGTTATCGTTATTTCTTACCTAACGGTTTAATTTATTTAGGCGCTGTAGAGCGACCCATAAAATTAAACAATTAAGGAAGAAAATATGAAACACTTATTACCTCTATTACTAGTATTAATCATAACAGTAATTACACTAAACCTTATCAACAGCAACGAGTGTATAGAAATAGGTAACGCATCTATTGCCAGTATTTCATTTGGCACTTGTGATTTATCTAACTCTCAATCAAACATATCACCACTTTTAGCTTTCTTTTGGTTAGCCATTAGCGTTTGCTTTGCAATCACATTACCTAAATCAACTATTGCTAATAAGTACAAAATTGCCTTATTTATACTTGGTTCACCACTAACTGTTTTCGTTTATTTAATTGCCTATATATCTGAAAACATACGCCAAGCAACTCAATCTTCTAAGTAAACCTATATGAGCAAGTCACACTTGCTCATCCTTTCTTAATTAAAATACCTAACCATTAATCCTCACCCGCTTTTGCTTCGTAAAGCTTTAGAGTTTAAAAACCAGAGCAAACCTATGAGCAAACGCATTTTATATTGGCTACAAAACGATTTACGAATAGACGACAATCCTATTTTAAGCGGACTTGCTACTGAGCAATGTGCTCTCGATATTGTATTTGTAATAAACCCACACTGGTTTAAAAATAATAACTACCAACACAAGCCATATGGTGTGCATAAACAACAGTTTTTAATGCAAAGCTTGTATGAGCTGCAACAAGAGCTTATTGAGCGCGGGCAAACACTGCACGTACTTGAGGGCGAACCTGTTAGTGTTTTAAAGCAGCGCATAGCTGAGCAACACATTGATGAAGTAGTGTGCAGTGAATTCGTTGGAACCTATGAGCAGCGCCAACTCGCGCGACTAAAAGCACATTGCCCACATGTCATATTTAAAACAACTCAACAAGACACCTTATTTCAACAAAGCGACCTCCCTTTTGATTTAGACGAGCTGCCTAAAAGCTTTACCCCATTTAGAAAAATGGTAGAGGCGATAAACATACCTATAACAATCTCAGCTCTGCCTACAGGTTTACTCCCTCAGCCTATAACATTATGTGCTGCAAACCCAATTGAGCTTAATGAGCATACTAATTATAACAACGCAGTAATGCATGGCGGGCTTAAAAGTGCGCAAACACATTTAAATCAATACTTTTCAGGCTTGCTACCAAGTACTTATAAAATAACTCGAAACGAGCTTGATGGCTTTAGTAACACCACAAAATTTAGTAGCTGGCTTGCTTTTGGCTGTGTAAGTGCGCGGCAAGTTTATAAAGCCATTGAGGCGTACGAACATAACCAAATAACAAACGAGTCTACCTACTGGATTAAATTTGAATTGCTATGGCGGGAGTATTTTAAATGGCATGCACTTAAGGCAGGTAAAAGCTTGTTTAGCTTTAAAGGCCAAAAGCAAACAAAACCCCTTACTACGTTTATGCCAAACCGATTTGCTGCCTGGTGTAATGGCTCAACACCCTACCCATTAGTCAATGCCATTATGAACGAGCTTAATGAGACCGGTTATATATCAAATAGATCAAGGCAAATTGCCGCAAGCTGCTTAGTTAACGAACTTGGTCTTGATTGGCGCTACGGCGCGGCTTATTTTGAACAGCAATTGATTGATTACGATGTAGCAGCAAACTGGGGGAACTGGCAATACATAGCAGGTGTAGGCGTAGATCCGCGTGGTGGTAGGCACTTTAATATTGAAAAACAAACGTTACAGTCTGACCCACACGCTGTTTACACTAATAAATGGCAAGGCAATAAAAATACCAGCACGCAACTCGATAACATAAACGAAGTTGATTGGCCAATTTAAGTCGCCAATCTAGTTAACCTGAGTTCTGGATAATAAATCTATCTCAAGCAGCTATTTTTAGCTAGAGAAATAGCCTTAAATATCGTTATATTTATAGCGTTTTTAAATCTCTTAACCAGAATTCAGGTTATTCATCCACAATTTAAAACAGCTCAGCAATGCCTATATTAATAACGTAACCGCCTAACGTTAAAAACAAAAATAAACACAGCGCCAGTAACAGCGGTTTAATACCCGCTTGGCGAATTGCCCCAACATGTGTGCGTAAACCCAAAGCTACCATCGCAATAGTGAGTAATATATTATCAAGCCAAACAACTGCGCTTGTAGCCACTTGAGGAATAATAGAGAGTGAATGCATACCACTTGCCACAATAAATAACACCGCAAACCAAGGAATACTAATACCTGATTTATTATCCTCATTACTTATAGTATTACCTGCCTTTGCTCTTTTTTTACTTTGCCAAAACGATAAAGCGACTAAAAATGGCGCAAGCATCATCACGCGTAGCATTTTTTCTATAACGGCGGTATCTGCTGCATTGGCGCTTACAGCTGTGCCCGCTGCAACTACTTGCGCTACTTCATGAATGGTTGAGCCTACAAAAATACCATATGCGTGCTCACTCAGCCCCATATACTCAAACATGATTGGGTAGGCAAACATACTCAACGTACCAAATACCACCACCGTTGCTACAGCTACCGATACTTTATGCGCCTGCGCTTTTATTACAGGCTCGGTTGCCATTACAGCTGCTGCGCCACAAATAGAGCTACCTGCACCAATTAATATTACCGTTTGCTCATCTAACTTGAATACACGTTTACCAAGCTGCATTGCTAATATAAACGTACCGCTGAGCATAACAATGTCGGTTAGCAATCCACTCCAGCCAACGCCTGCTACCTGTGCAAAGGTAATTCTAAAACCAAATAAAATAATACCCGCTTTGAGTAAAATACTTTTAGCGTAATCAACACCCACATCGGTATGAGTCGCAATGCGCGAAAACACACTGTTACCTACAATAATGCCTAGCACAATACCAATAGTTAAGGAGCTAAACTGGGCACTTTGTATTACCGGCATCTTACTCAGCGCAACAGCAACACCCGCTAAAACAATAACCAATAGCATTCCTAGCCACCAACGCGAGTTGGTATACTGTTTAGTATTAATACTAAAGTGCAGTGATATATCTTTAATTGCACTAAGCATAATCATCCCTTAATAAAGTTATCGTAATTAATTGACTTCATTTTAAGAAAGCGCAAGATATAACTCCAATACATTAAAATCATGATTCGATAACTTAAGATTATGTAATTTGAGAGGCACAATGAACTTGCATGCACTACGGGTGTTTCATACGGTAGCAAAGCTTGGTAGTTTTTCAGGCGCAGCTGAGGCGCTTTTTATAAGCCAACCTGCTGTATCTAAAGCTTTAAAAGAGCTTGAGTATCAGCTAAATATTCAACTTATAGAGCGTGCATCTAAAGGCAAAAAGCTTACCTTAAGCGAGGGCGGCCAAGCCTTGTATGATCATGCACGTAGCATTTTTGCCATTGAAAAAGCCGCCATTGAAGATATTAAATCACGCACAGGGCTTAAGCGTGGCACGCTCGTTATAGGCACTAGTACAACCATTGCCAGCTATTGGCTACCGCCCTATTTAGCCAATTTTTGCGCACAATACCCCCATATAAAAGTAGAAGTACAAGTTGCCAATACCGCGCAAATTGAGCACGCCCTACTTGAATGCACTATAGATTTAGCACTGGTTGAAGGCACACCAACCCAGCCGCATATTATAAGTAAGCACTGGCAAAACGATTTAATGAGTGTCGTTATACCCAGTAACTTTAAGCCCACGAAAGACTTAAAAGCATGGTTAAACAAACAGTTTTGGCTACTGCGCGAACCAGGCTCGGGCACTTTAGAGGTCTCGGTTAAATTACTACAGCAACATGGCATTACAGCAAAAAATAGTATGCAGCTCGGAAGTAATGAAGCAATAGCAAGGGCAGTAGCACAAGGAATGGGCGTTGCTTTATTGCCTAATGTAGTCACTGAGGATTTAGTACAGTTAGGTAAATTAACACGGCTAAAACAGCCAAATAACGTCGAGTTATCAAGACCATTATACCAATTACACTATAAAGACAGACCCTCTTCACATGCCGCACAAGCATTCGAAAAAAGCCTATTTAGTGAATAATGTTTGATCTGAGCTGTAAGTCGAGTAAGAAAATGGTTGTGTAACATTAATCGCTTGTTGTGGTGTTACCTTAATTTATTATATATAAGCCAACTAGTTAAACCCATTGAAAGTACTAATAAATGAAGAACCAATGTTGCACGATTAAATTCACTAAAAAGACTAAGTAAAAAAACTGGAAGTATACTTAAGATTAAAACTACAGGTAATTTAAATAAATTTAACTTTTGGAGTAATAAGCTAATAGGTAATCCGTAAATGAACATTAAAGGATAGAAATAAAATAAACTTCCCATCCCTATTGATACACCAAAACCAACATCTGAAATTAACGAACTCACAGAAGTATAGTTTTCTATGCCCGCATAAAAATAACAAAAACCAAGGATTGGTAACGCAATTAAAGGACTAAGAATCGCAGCAATCAAATTTTTACGTAGATCCTTAGGCATATTAAGAAACACCATAACGAGTTTGTAGATTAATTAGTTTTTTATTTGTTTTAATTGATATACAAACCATAGCTGAACTCCTATTTTGGCTCAGCCAAAGGGGGGTAAATTTTGGCCTTAAACATTAAAGTATCAGGAAACTATTCATAGCGGCCCAACAGCTAACTTATAAACCTATTTGCTAAATCGTTAACCCCAAATACGAACAAGCTCTATTTACAAACCCTGCGTTAAATCTTGCGCCAATGTACCCGTTGGCTTTTCAATTACGCGTACTAACTCTTTACCATTTTGTTTTACTATAAACGTAGGTGTGTATTGTAAATCGTTAGCTTCTGCAATGCCTGCATCGTCTTGCTTGTTGTAACCTACGGCCACGTATTCAATGCTTGCAAGTTGTACTTTCGACGTAGAAAGTAACTTAATGAGTTTTGGAACTTCGCGCTCACTGTCGTGGCACCACGTTCCAAATAATACAATTAGCTCTTTGCCTTCTAGCTTTTGCATTAGGGCAATGTCTTGTGCTGTTGGCGTGAACGCTTTGTATTGTTCGTTAAATTTATCGTAGTCGCTTAACAGTGCTTGCGTACTTATCTCGCCCGAAAATGGCGCTGTAGCAGCGCAGCTTAAAAGCGGCATACTTAAAGCACACAATAAAATTAATTTTTTAAACATAAGGTTGCTCTTAATTTAGGTATTAATTTAGGTATTAATTTAGCTATTAAACGACTATACCCAATATTGAGTGTGGAGTGAACAACTCAAAACCGTTACTTTTTATCCATAAAAAAGTTAACTTGCGATAAGTTAGTTAAATATTCTCGCCTTACGTCTTTATTCTCAGCTAGCTTATCTAAGTCACCAATTAGGGTAACTAGTTTATTATGGGAATGGCTGCTTGTTTTTTTAAACTCGTCTTGCTTTTCGTCGCTCTCAACACGCTCTTTTTTATTCATGTTGTAGCTGTTTTCGTTTTCTTCAAGCCAAATATCGTCAATTAAGCGAATGTCGCTTTTACTAACTGTTTGCTCTTGCATCGCCATTTGCAGCTCGTATTGATTAGTTTGCGGATTAAACTCAAACATTTTTGTATCTACATCAACCTCGTGAGACTGATCAAGCCCCACAAGCTCTTTATTTTTAACGGCGGTGTTTACGTTATAACTCTCTTCTTTGTCGTAATAATCAGGGCGACTGTATTGATAATCAAAGTGGCTGCTTACATTTTTACTTTGCGTTACACCGCTAAGCTCCCCTAATTGGGCTTGTTCAGTCGCTTGGCTTAGCTCAATTGTACTTTTAGGTTGATAATCGCCGTTATCCAGCGCATAAGAAAATGTAGCATCAAAATCAGCGAGCTTAGAAATCCCCGCACCCAATGTATTTGGCGCTTTATTACCTAGCCCTTGGTAACGGACATCGTTTGTAATCATGTTATCAACCAAATCGGCAACCATGGCGCGCCCGTCATTAAAGTGCTGATCTGCAAGCGACTCCAAATTGCTATAACGCTCAGCCGCTGATGACATACTTGTAAATGCGCCTTTAAACAATGCAAAACCTTGCTGCATTGCCTCGTCGCCTTTGCGCCCAAATGCCGACTCTTTATCGTCCTGGGTACTGTTTACTCTGCTATCTTCCAGGCTTTGATCGAGCGACGCTAAATACTGCTGCATTTGCTGCGTGTCTTTAGCGCCAATGGTTGACATATCGAGTGCAAAATCAATGTCGTTTTGCCCACCTACGGCTTTAAACACAAGTGCTTGCTGGTTTGGTGCTTCATCAATGGAGTAACTTAAATCAAGAGTATTCTCTGCAGTATCAAGCGCATCATTTTGCGTTGTTGAAAACGACACATTAAAACCGGCTAACTGTTCACTATTAAAGCCCGCTAAAAAATCTAAGCTCATGTCTGTTTGATTTGGGACTATAAGAGGGTTGAATGAATTTTCACTCACTTTAAAAAATTCATCGGCCATTTCACCAACACCCGCCATAACCTGTGTTAAAGCCGCATGTTCAGCCTCAGATAGATCGCCATTTACTTCGTAACTTAAGCTAAAGCCATCTATCGCTTCACCTGTTTTTTCATCGTACCCTTGCGATGAGTTAAAGGTAATGTTTATAACATCACCTTCTTTAGTTTTTACCGAGAGCTCAAACAGGTAGTTATCGTCATCCTCGTATTTTGCGCGATTAAGGCTTTCCATATAAGGATTAAGCGAGCGCTCAACACGTTGCTGGCTTGAGGCTAAAAACGTTTTTTGCTCATGCCCAAGCTGACCTAAACTCGATAAAATATCGCTGGTATTAGCATAAGCACCCTGAATATTTTTAACTGATGTATTTAATCGCTCAATTAATTGGGTGCTGTTTTCGTTTTTTAATAACCCCTCATGCTGAGAGCTTATTACGGTGCGCAGGGCAAGTTCTTCATCGGAGAGTTTATAGTTAAGCGTGCTCGGCGTGCTTGAAATTGTAAATAACGAGGTAAGTTGCTGCTGTAAAACGTCCTCTACTTTTTGATTACTGACTAGTGCTTCGTCAATAGTTTCGTTATTTAGCTGGCTTAATAACTCATCGGATATTTTGGGGGCGTTAGTTTGTAAATCATTAATAGCTTGAAGGTCGCTACCGGTTAGTAGCGAAGGACTCACAGAGGTTTGGTTAGCGTTATTAACTGATTGAGCAAGTAAAGTGCTTAAATTAGACTGGCTGCCAAGTGCATTATTAACCATGATTATCCTTAATCGCTAAACCCTATTAAGTAATTTATCGGTCGCAGCATTAAAAGCTTTAGCTTAAGGAGACGTTTTTTACCTATTATTTATACAAACAACCCATTAATAAATTAAATAAGCATAAATCTAAATCGAATAAGCGTAGGTCGGATAAGCGCAGCGCCATCCGACAATTCACCAATTCACCACTCTATTTATCTACTACCCACCGGACTCTTAAGCGTTATTCTGCTCGCTCATTACTCTTCATTTGTTTCTTTTATTCTTTGTACTAAAAAGTCGACCGCCGCTTTTACCTTTGGTACTAAATAACGCTGCTTTTGATACAACAAATAAACCGCCATAGTCGCATTTTGGCTTATCGCTAATTCATGCTCAAACTTAAGCTCTTGCAACTGGCCAGACTCAAGGTATGAGTCGAGCGCCCATCGAGTTGACATTAAAATGCCCTCGCCATTACACGCTTTTTTAGCCAGCCACGATCCGTTATTTGAAATAGCGACCGCAGGCCCAGAAACGTCGTGCCATTGCTCATCCACTTTACATAACCAAGGTGTTGGCCCCGCTGGCGTTTTAAAATAAAGGCCACTGTGGCCCTTTAATTCCATAACATTAGTAGGTACACCATATTTTTGTAAATAACTCGGTGACGCAACAGGAATAAAGCCGTTATCCATCAGTTTTATTGCCAACACGCGCTCATTTGGCGCATAGCCACCGCGAATAGCAATATCAACATCGTCACGCCCGAGTGTCGACAGCTCATCACTTAAGCTAACATCTAATATAATTTCGGGGTATAGCGCGCTAAATTCATCAAGCAGTGGCAGTAATATTTTGTCACCAAAACTCACCATTGAGCTTATACATAATCGCCCCATTGGTGTTGTTTGATAACTGCGCACAGTTTCGTGGCTTTGCTCTAGCTGATTTAATATTTGCTGAACATCGTTATAGTAAATTTGCCCAACTTCGGTCAATTTAACTATGCGGGTAGAACGCTTTAAAAGCGTCGCCCCTAGGCTTTTTTCTAAATCAGCAACTCGCCGTGACAACGACGAGGGCGGCACATCAAATGCTTTGGCGGCTTTGGTAAAACTGCCCGTTTCAACCACCTTAATAAAATACCGTATGGCTTTTAGTTGATCCAAGTCGCTTCTCCATTACATAAAATGCTTTATTGTCTTAAAGACAAAAGTGATTCGCATTTTCCCCTATATATAAGCAAATTAAAACAAGTAATAATGTACTCAACCTAAAGACAGGGACTTAAATTGCATTTTTTGGCAATGAGTATCTTCACGTTAATGATGGAAAGCTGACTTATGATTACTTTGCACGGTTTTGCTGCTAGCAACTATTACAACCTAGTTAAACATGTACTTTTACACAAACAACTGCCATTTAAAGAACACCTTGTTTACGGCGGTAGTGAAGAGTTACTAGCAATCAGCCCTGCAGGCAAAGTGCCTGCAATCACAACAGCTAATGGCCTTAATATTTCTGAGTCGAGTGTTATTTGCGACTTTATAGAAGAGTCGTACCCACAAACCCCGCTATACCCTGAAGATGCAGGTGAGCGCGCAGTTGTACGTCAAATTATGAAAATGGCAGAGCTTTATTTTGAACTGCCAAGCAGACGGTTCATCCCTTATGTATTTTCAGGCGCTGAAGTACCTGAAACAACTAAAGCCGAAGTACGCCAAGTATTAACGCGTGGCGTAACCGCTTTGAGTAGCGTGTGTAAGTTTTCACCTTGGATTGCAGGCGAGCAATTTACAATGGCAGACATTTATGTTTATTACGTAAACACCATAGTTAGCGCCTTTGGCTCAAGCCAGCTTGATTGGGATGTACTTGCACAAGTACCCGGTATGAAAGAGTGGAACGAATCAATGAGCCAATTAGCCATTGCCCAAAGCATAGAGGCCGATCGCCAATCAAATATGGCTGAATTTATGCAAAAAGTAAAAGCGCAAATTCAAGCAGCAAACGCTAAATAACGCGTAGCTATAAAAGTAATCTATTCTAAATTTTAATTACTAACACAGTATCGCCAATACCATAATGTAATTGGCTTAACAAATTTAATTCTTTGCAGGGGACACCTATGACAGATAAAAATATCCAACTTACTTCAACTATCAGCGAAGACAATAAACTAACACTTGCCTTAAAAAACATCGAGATGCCAAAGCCGAATGCCGATGAAGTGGTTATTCGCATTGAAGCTGCACCATTAAATCCATCAGACTTAGGCGCTTTATTCAGCGCAGCTGATATGTCTACTGCAAAGCAATCGGGTACTGATGAAGACCCGGTAATTACTGCCGATGTTCCAGCTCAATTTATGCCATCACTTAAAACCCGTGTTGGAAAAGCAACGCCCGTAGGAAATGAAGGCGCAGGCACCGTAGTGGCAGCAGGCTCATCACCAGCCGCACAAGCATTAATGGGTAAAACCGTTGCAGTAATTGGCGGCGGTACGTATCGTCAATTTATATGTGCCAATGTACAAAGTTGCCTAGAGCTAAAAGAAGGGACTACCGCTAAAGAAGGTGCATCATCTTTTGTTAACCCACTTACCGCACTTGCAATGGTAGAAACCATGCGCGCTGAAGGCCATAAAGCCATTATTCATGCTGCTGCAGCTTCTAACCTTGGCCAAATGCTAAACCGTATTTGTATTGCTGATGGCGTTGATTTAATTAATATTGTTCGCAAACCAGAACAAGAAAAGTTACTGCGCGATATGGGTGCAAAATATATTGTTAACTCAAGCAGCGACACTTTTCTTGCTGACCTAACAGCTGCAATAATCGAAACCGGTGCAACTATAGCGTTTGACCCTATTGGTGGCGGCCAACTAACAAGTGACATTCTTAACTGTATGGAAGTTGCAGCTGCGCGTGATATGAAAGAGCACACAATTTATGGCTCTGATACATTTAAACAAGTGTATATTTATGGCGCACTAGACCGCGGCCCTATTACATTAAACCGTAACTTTGGCTTTGCTTGGGCTGTAAACGGGTTCTTGTTATTTAATGCTTTAGGTAAATTAGGCACAGATACAGTAATGAAAATGCGCAAACGCGTTGCTGATGAAATCACAACTACATTTGCGAGCAACTACACACACGAAGTGTCATTAGCTGAGGTATTACATTTACAATCAATCGCGGCTTATTCTAAACAAGCAACAGGCGAGAAGTACTTAATTAAACCTCAAGCTTAATTAAATATTCTTCGTTAAAAATTAAAAACCACAGCGCTTAGCACTGTGGTTTTACAATTTAAAAGCAGATGCGAATTAGGTATCTGCTTTTTATTTGATCGTTGTAAAAGCTAGCTCGGAGTATTCACTTTAGCGAATCAATTACATTCGTGGATTTCTATGACTTTTTAGTAAATAGCACTTATTAAATTGGCTAATCGCTAATGTTCATTCTTATTCTCTGTTTTGTAGACATCCCTAATAAATTAAAGACTTCTGCTGTTAATAATCAGTAGGTTTTCATTTATCGGTGTTGCTATTTTTTTGGTGATGACTTTAATCCAAACGTTAAACTACATTCAAATGTGAGTTCTATCTCTTGTTCTAGAGCTGACCAGGTAATAAGTAATACCGAAGTATCGTCAACTAAGTCTCTATCAGCCAAACATACATCAGGTTCATTGATGAAGCTTTGCTGCTGCGCCTCATCTAACTCCATCCAAAAGCCATCTGTTGCTAAAGCAAAAATATTATCAATTAAAAAGTCTAATTCAAACGTTTCAGGTTCAAATTTACGCCTTAAGTTTAAACTCTTAGTTAATATATGGCGTTCAGGAACTGAGCTTATCGAACTTTCAAAATCGTTACCCAATGGGTTCGCCCCAGTATGAACAGGTGATAACCATTGAATACTTTTATTGTTGAATAAACCTAAGCGACAATCACCTGCACAGAAGCCATAAATTTTATTGGAGCTATCATTACGGTACAGTGATAAAAAGCTGGCAATACCTATTTTCAATTCTTTTTTAGTTGCGCTGAAAGCCTGTTGGATAATTTGATTACGCTTCTCTGCGTCTTCAAAATAATCCTCTAATTGAGGTTTATCTTGTGTTATTTTTTCTGAAAAAAACTAAACACTGTTTATAAGTAAACCTTGGAGGCAAGCATAGAAATGTTCGCTAAACCTTTTAGCTAGGTTTGTTGTAGCGATTGATGAGGTAGATATATCAATTACGAATACCCAAGTACCGAAGTCAGTATTTATTATCGAAAAATAATCTTTGTTTTCTGCTCGTTCGAATCCTTGTTGAGTCCGGTGTATCAGTTTTAGTGAAGAAGGGTCAGCCATACACAATACAGCCTTCGATACGCTCAAAGATCAACTGCTCTCTGTCTAAACTATTCCTAGCAGTTCCCTGAACTGCATACTCAAAATTACCATCTTCCATTAAACTATTAAGCTGTTTGCTAATATAATTTTTCAAGTCTTCTGAGGCTGATAAAATATCATTAACTATTGATGCTCTACCATCGAAAATATTAAGTAAATCTTCAATATCATGACTTGAAAGAGCATCATCCTTCCCTCTTCCTAAATAGGCTTCGAGCTTTGTGGCTACAAAATATTCTGGCGTTATTAATTTAATGGTTAATGCATCATTCAGCACGTAGTCTTCGGCGGTTGCTACTGCGTCTTTATACCATATGTTAGTAAAACCAAGCGCTTTCTCATCAACTGGCATAAAATCAACTTTAAGGTTATCAAGTATCATGCGGCACATAACATCCTCGCCCATGTCAATAGAAAACCCTTTCACTTTAAGTTGTTCCTGCAAATCAGTCCAAGCTGCATACCCCATGATATCAACAATCAAATCAACATCGTCGGTGCTCTTTAGTAAACTCATCCGTGACCAATAGCCCTGTGGTGCAACCCCCAACAAATACCATTGATCTTACTAAGTCATCTCCAAGTGCAGTAGCAACTTTTATTAACATCTCTTTTTGAAGGTTGATTGTATTCATTTGGCTACCTTAAATATGCTATTGAGCATTTCTAGTGCTAAATTTCGTTCTCGTGGATGACCTATTCTTATCGCATCAACTAACGCTAGCATCGCGTACAACTGGGCATCTTGCTGTACTGCTAAAAATACTTTAGGGTGTAATGGCTCAATTAACATGCCTTTAGTATTACCCCTTGGATTTGACCATACAGGCTGAAGCTCTCCAGACGTCATTAACTTACCTCTGAGAACAGGGGCAGCTATCGACGTAGCGATCCCTCTGCCAATCACTCCCTCTTTTGCAGGAAAAACGTATCGAATACCATAGGCAATAAACTCCAATAAAGCCTTAGTATTTGTTTTAGGTACTTGAAGTTTGCGGTCTACTTTTGCAAGCCCTACGGAATACATCCGATTAAGGCTAAGACTAATCTGAGATTTACTTATCCCAGTTAAACTTTCTAAGTTTCTTAAGGAAAATCGGCTTTCAATTTGGTCCATTTCGGTAAAAGTAGGCTTTAACCCCTTTTCATCCCAATCCTCCCAAGTACCATCCACTTGAATAATGTCCGAATCACCATCTTTCCCATCAAGCCCCACATGCAGCGAGATCAATTTTAGTAATAATAAAACATCTTGACTTTTCATCTACCCTCCAGCAACTTGTCCCGAGTCCTAGGACTCGGGACAAGCATCTCTTTGGGTATTTAAATAGTCAACAGTAAAAATTGAATAAGTGTATATTTGCTAATTAAAATTTTCGTGATCGATTCACTGACTAATCTATCGCTATCTCCTCATTTTATATAAAGCTCTTTCTGAAGAATAATAAGGCAACAAAGGGGTAAACTTTAACTGGTATCGTAATCATTGATCGTTGGGTTATCGCTCATAGCTGCCGTAAATTAACTTGCGGGCTCAACTAAAGATATTTGTACTTTTAAAAATAAATCACAGAGCATTTATATTATTTCTGGACGTGTGAAATTATCTTACAGAGGTTTGAAAGTAAGTGTCTAGTAAAGCGCACCTGCTAATAATTCGTCAAAACGATTAAGCTATTTCCGAATTTCAATTAGGAGATAGCCATGAGAAAAACACGTAGCCTTGAGCAGTGGCGTAATATTATAGAAGAGCAACAATCGAGTGATTTAACTATCACTGAGTATTGTCAGCAAAATGCTTTATCAAAAACAACATTTTATGCCGCAAAAAACAAGCTAAAAGCATTATCTGGCAATTTTGTTCGCGCCAAAACCACTAAACAACCTGACGTTATCAAGCCGCAACAGCCGATAACCCTCACGGTTGGCAAAGTAAAAGTCAGCTTGCCATCAACAACATCTGCAACTTACCTCAGCCAATTGTTACGCGAGTTTGCCTGATGAAAATGTTTGTTGAACCCGAGCGTATTTATTTACACCGCGATGCTGTGGATTTTCGAAAATCGATTGATGGTCTGGTCGCCATCGTTGAAGGCGAGCTTGAAGGGAAGCTTTATCACGAGATTGGCAGGTTTGAAAAATCGATAGGAATTTGTCACAAATGCGAACAGCATCATGTGCTTACATTGAGTGATAGAAACTTCATCTGTATAGCTTGCGCAAAGCAGCAAAACCGCGACTTATCGGCGAAAAAAGTATAGCTAGAATAGGTGAATTAGATTTAATTGCGGCTGGTATCGTCGCAAGGGTAAACCCCATATCTCAGCAGAAATCAGCTATTAAAACGAAAGTATTCAAGCTATCGAAGTTTGCTAAAAGAGCTGAGAAAAAAGAAGCAGCCTAGCCACAAAAGTTAGACTGTGGAAGCCTAGTGATCAGAACGAAGCGATATGTCGCTGGGTAGTTCACAAACCTTGCTCGTATCGATAATTAGAATGCTCTCGGCGTTCAACGTGTAACATTCAATCGTAAAAATAGTATTCAGAGTATTTGCAGCGGCTTTTATTTCATCGTTCAATACATCAAGTTTTCTAAGTTCATTAATAATGCCAACGCGAGCCATTTCTAAAGTGCTAAGTTTGTTTTTAGCATCACCTTCGTTCTGAGTCTTTACTGCTGGCGCTGGTGGCTCTACTGGTTGTGGAGAATGTTTGTTTTTACCGTCGCCATCATTCTTGGCTAAAGAGTTTTCACACGCTGCTAATATGATATTTTTTGTGTGCAGCCTTGCTGCTTAGGTATTCAGCAAGTACTTGACCCCTTTTGATAAAGGGGACACCTTTCACATAGAAGTACTTTGATTGAGGCATGAGGGGGGGTTAGCTATTAGGTGCTTACTGCTAAATAATCTCTCTTCAAGTAAGTTGTTCTCAAGTTTTGCATACACCTCATTGACTTGAATGAAATATTCATTGTCGTTAAAGAAAATATTTCCATTTTTAAGTACCTCAGTGATCACATTTATATCTTCCGAGGTAGCGCACTCAAACTGGTGCCATCTTGGATGGTTCCTCATTCAAAGTAGGGCTTTGATTTTCAGTATCAAGCTCCAAATCAACTGGCTTAGCGTCAACAATTATCGTTGGTTTAAAAAGGTCAGCGTTTTTATTAACTGGTTTTTCAAGTTTTGACTTGGCTTTGCTTGTTTTTTTAGCTGCTTTAGGTTTGCTAGCGCTGTTTGTATTGGCTTTACCACTAGCTTGCACTGGCTCACTGTGAGGCTTATCGCCTTGCTCTTTAGCTACTGGGGCTCCTGTGCTGCTCTCAGACGTGCTATTTAGACCATTAGCTTACACTGGCTAATTGTGAGACTTACCGCCTTGCTCGTTAGCTGCTGGGGCTCCTGTGCTGCTCTCAGACGTGTTATTTAGACCATTAGCTTGCACTGGCTCACTGTGAGGCTTATCACCTTGCTCTTTAGCTGCTGGTGGTTCTGTACTGCTCTCAGGTGTGTTATTTACATCACTAGCTTGCACTGGTTCATTGTGAGACTTATCACCTTGCTCGTTAGCTGCTGGGGCTCCTGTGCTGCTCTCAGACGTGTTATTTAGACCATTAGCTTGCACTGGCTCATCGTGGGGCTTATCACCTTGCTCTTTAGCTGCTGGGGCTCCTGTACTGCTCTCAGACGTGTTATTTAGACCACTAGCTTGCACTGGCTCATTGTGAGGCTTATCGCCTTACTCGTTAGCTGCTGGGGCGCTTACAGTAGTCGCTGTAGCATCACCCGCTTGTGTTGGCTCGCTAGACTGTGGTGAAGCCTGCTTTTCAGTTGTTAGCTTTAATGCATTTTTTTTCGCACGTTCTTTCTCAGCTAAATATTCACTTTGGAGCTTCACGGAAATGTGTTCAGGAGGATTGCTGGTGTAATTAATCGAGTTACCTTCGACATCAAGCTTGAGTAAGCCAAGCGTATTGTCAGGCATAGGTTGGCTTCCTATCACATGAGAAGGCCACTCAACGCGAAGAAGGCCAACACCTTTCTTCGTTTCGCTTGATAACAAAAATTCATAAGCTTCTTCGGATGAGTATTCACCTAAAAAAAATAAGGCATACTCATTATCCGAAACATCGCGAATTACACCTCTGTCAGCGAGCGCCTTTCTGACCGCTTTACTGCTATTTGGGATAGTCTTATCAATCTCGTGTAACTTTTCAGCTGCTTCGCTAAAGCACTCCGGCCACCTCAGGTAAATTTCATCGTCAATCGCAAACGCCTTACCCTTCTCAAACCAATCAGAAGACAGAGAGCGCAACGTTTTAATTATTTTTTCGTGGAATGCTGCTTTTCTGGCGCCAAGCTTCTCATCCCATACAACTTGGATATCGTTAGCAGTAGAAACGGAATCAGCAACCCTCAACGATGTATGCAAATATTGCATTTTTCTATGGTGAGCACCAAGCACGTCGGAAATCTCCACGAACAAATCATCAGGGCAGGTGTTTAAATATTTTCGAGCTTCCGGTGTTAACACTTGTTGGAAAAAATGTAGTGAAGCAGTTTCATGCTTTTTGTGAAGTCGATCTCTTCTCCATTTGATCGTGTATTCACTCACGTTATTTTTAATCATCCAACTAGCCAAGCTTTCATCGGTCGGATACCAGATAAGTTCAGCGTTATCTTTTGCGGTTACAAGAATGTCAGTGTGTAACTTTCCAGCATCGTGCAAAAGGCCACACAACCAAGCTGCGTAGTGGTATCGTTTTTTTCTTAATCTCTCAACGTCCAAAGGAAACTTGTGCGGCAAAAATAGACTTTTTGCTTTTCTTAAAGAAAGGTTTCCCACTTGTAGGCTGTGGTTAATTAGGCCATAGCTAATGGAATGATGATAGCCTTCGGAAGCTGGGAGCGTTAAACAGTACCGAGCGTAATTCTCAATAACACCGAGAAAGAGCGTTTTAAAATTAACCTTATCATCCCATTCAGGACAAAAACCAAAAACTGTTTTTGTATAACGTATAAGTTCATCATTTTCTAAAAGCACATGCTCTAAATTTCTCTGAACAATTTGCTCAGGTGCGCTTAGCTTAGAAAATACTTCATCCTTCGTTTTTGCGGCTTTATTAATTTTCCTTTTTTGCACGCAAAAGGTGTAACCCTTTTTGGCAAAGCGCAGCAGAAAACCAAGTAAGAATTTTAACATAGTCCTCCTCAGGAGTGCGGCAACTAAATTTTGTCGCCGCATCTCTACATATCATTCAGGCAGATTGCTTTGTGCTCTCTATGGGTTCGACTTCAGAGGGTTGAGATTCAGCGTCTGCATTATCCTCGCCTTGCTCTATTTTTTTGTAACGTGCAATTTCTTGCGTTATTGCGTTGTCATCAACCTACAACTCAAAACCACCGCGCAACATTTGGATTAATTGCACGGCCGTAAATCGACCTCCTTTACGATTCTTCCCTGGAGATGTTGCACGCTCAATGCGTGAGTTAAAACTGCGAAAAATATTAACTATGCGATTGCGACAGATATAGCGAGCTTCATCATCAATAAACCCAGCAAGCCAAAGATTTTCGATTTCACTCGCTTCAAAGTCTACTTTCTTAATTGAGTCAATTAGCGGCCAAAGGCAGGGGTGCGAAATAGCCGCTTGAAATACAAAATCTTCAGGAGTCATAACAACAGGTTCTTCGTAGCTGGGCAGTTCTTCAGTGTACTTTTTTTTCTGGGCGCCCAACTTAAACGCTTCGCCTTTTAGTAGTTCTAACAATTTAGATTGCCAAGTTGATACTTTTCTATGCAGCTCTAGTTCGCTAGATGTTAAAAGCAACAACGAACCTATGCGGCTGTAAGATGAAATTAATCGCTCACCCTCACTTTCTAAAAATGAGTGAACAATATGTGATTGCAGTTTAATTGGAGTAACAATTGTTTTATGTCGAATGCTCATCCAGCTTTTTCCTCTTTAGTTGAAAGTGCTTTAATTAATTTACGGTATTTAACTTTGTGCTCATGGAGGACTTCTAATATCGTGCGCAGTGGTTTTAATTGCGCTTCTGTGTCAAGAACTTTTTCAACTTCCCAATCTAAGCAATTTGCACGTAGTTTTGCGTCTGAATAACCTGCTTTGGTAAGAGGAATTTCCTTTGACCATTTAGGATTTATTCGCTTATAGGATTCATACTTGTGAGACACCCAAGTGATGTAGACTTTATTTGTGTTCACTCTGACGCGAACGGCAGGATGCAGAAAACCAGCATCCCCTTTTTCCCCAGCGGCCAATTTGACAACTTGGATTGGTTTCCACCAAGAAAAGTAATCCTGAACGATGTCTTCTGCTTTACGTTTTATCTCAGCTTGCGCTTGAGTGTTAGCATCAATTAAATCAGTCAAAGTCTGAAGTGCGTTATCTTGAGTGGCATTTAAAGGCCCTGCTAAATTATCTCGCATCTTTATCACGCTCTCGTTAATTGTAAAAAAATACAGATTGCCACGTATTTTTATGTCCACTGTCGAAATAAAACGCTTATTTGAATAAAAAATCGCAAGTAGTCAAAAAAAAGATGGTTTTTAGAATTTAATGCTTTAGTGGTTTGCCGAAACTTTTTATTCACGAAAAAACGAAATTCTAAGATAACGGATGGAAGATCGGAGTATTTAACAAATGTGTGATTACGTTATTCTATATAAAAACTATTTAGATGTAGAAAATGGTTCCTACATCACAAGCGCGGAGGCTTAAAAACCAGCGCAACATCGGAAATAGTTAAAAACCCCTTCATGTAGAAAAATGCTTGTGGCATGAATTTTATGTAGAAAACATTTTTCAGTGCTTGGTTAGTTCAATCACAGAAAAGTGTTTATGGCATGAAAGTTTATGTAGAAAGTGCCTAACGCCATCGTTTGGTCAAGCGTGGCGGTACAGAAACCCCTTCATGTAGAAAAATGCTTGTGGCATGAAATTTATGTAGAAAACATTTTTCAGTGCTTGGTTAGTTCAATCACAGAAAAGTGTTTATGGCATGAAAGTTTATGTAGAAAGTGCCTAACGCCATCGTTTGGTCAAGCGTGGCGGTACAGAAACCCCTTCATGTAGAAAAATGCTTGTGGCATGAATTTTATGTAGAAAACATTTTTCAGTGCTTGGTTAGTTCAATCACAGAAAAGTGTTTATGGCATGAAAGTTTATGTAGNATGTAGAAAACATTTTTCAGTGCTTGGTTAGTTCAATCACAGAAAAGTGTTTATGGCATGAAAGTTTATGTAGAAAGTGCCTAACGCCATCGTTTGGTCAAGCGTGGCGGTACAGAAACCCCTTCATGTAGAAAAATGCTTGTGGCATGAAATTTATGTAGAAAACATTTTTCAGTGCTTGGTTAGTTCAATCACAGAAAAGTGTTTATGGCATGAAATTTTATGTAGAAAGTGCCTAACGCCATCGTTTGGTCAAGCGTGGCGGTACAGAAACCCCTTTATGTAGAAAAATGCTTGTGGCATGAAATTTATGTAGAAAACATTTTTCAGTGCTTGGTTAGTGCAATCACAGAAAAGTGTTTATGGCATGAATTTTATGTAGAAAGTGCTTAACGCCATCGTTTGGACAGGCGTGGCGGTACAGAAACCCCTTCATGTAGAGAAGTACTTGTGTGGTTAGGTAAAGCGCTTCGGAAAGTGAGCTGTTCATTGCACAAAACCATAAATACGGAGGAGAAAAAAAGAGGTGTATTTAACTTAAATAGACAAAATAACGTATCCGTAGTGTTCCATATCCAAGTTGATAGGGACGTATTTTTGATGTGATTTACTAGCTAAGAACCGATGTTAAAAACGTAAATTCTGGTCTTCATCCAGCCTTGAGGAGTCTAATTTTTAGACCACAAACATACCTTTTGAGTGCGGTTTTCAGGAGAAATAGCGGTGCTTAAAAATGCGATTTCCAGGCTTCATATCCAGACTTTTGAAAGTCTAATTTTTTGATCTCAAGCACACCTTTTGAGTGCGGTTTTCAGGAGAAATAGCGGTGCTTAAAAATGCGATTTCCAGGCTTCATATCCAGACTTTTGAAAGTCTAATTTTTTGATCTCAAGCACATCTTTTGAGAGTGATATTCAGGCAAAATAGCCGTGCCTAAAAGTGTGGTTTTCAGGCAAAAAGCGGTGCTTAAAAGTGTGGTTTTTAGGCAAAATACACCCCTTAGCTAGTCTGATTTTTTGACCACAAGCACACCTTTTGAGTGTGATATTCAGGCAAAAAGCGGGGCTTGAAAGTGTGGTTTCCAGGCAAAAAGCGGTGCTTAAAAGTGTGATTTTTAGGCTTCACACACCCCTTAGTTAGTCTGATTTTTTGACCACATGCACACCTTTTGAGTGTGGTTTTTAGGCCAAATACACCCCTTAGCCAGTCTAATTTTTTGACCTCAAGCACACCTTTTGAGTGTGATATTCAGGCGAAAAGCGGTGCCTAAAAGTGTGGTTTTAAGGCTTCATACACCCCTTAGTTAGTCTGATTTTTTGACCACAAGCACACCTTTGAGTGTGATATTCAGGCAAAATAGCGTGCCTAAAAGTGTGGTTTTCAGGCAAAAAGCGGTGCTTAAAAGTGTGATTTTCAGGCTTCACACACCCCTTAGTTAGTCTGATTTTTTGACCACAAGCATACCTTTTGAGTGTGGTTTTTAGGCAAAATAACGGCCTTAAAAGTGTGAATTTAAGGCTTCATGCACCCCTTAGTACATATTCTCCCCAGCTTTGATCACCCAGTGGCATTAACTTCGATCGCTTATTCTCATTAAGCTTTGATCACTAAAATCACTTGTAAATGATCACTTTTACGCTCTTAATGATTTTGCTGATCAAAGCTTAATACCACTCGTAACTGAGTTCACGTTTTATCATTTTTGTAGGTGTGTTAAACCGTTATCTGAATCGTTTGATGAGGATAACAATAATGACAACAAGACTTATATCTATGAGTAAATTACATTCCATTTTACGGCTGAAATATTCAGCACAATTATCCCATCGAGAGATTGCCAGAAGTTTAAATATTTCACCTGGTACTGTGGCTAATTACCTTAAAAAGGCCAATGAGTTAGGTTTAAATCAATGGCCAATACCAGATGATAAACAGCAAAATACATTTCTCAGCACTAAACTCAGACGCTTCTCAACACGTAAGAAAAGGTACCCAACGCCTGATTGGTTAAATATCACTAAAGACTTAAAACAACATAAACACCTAACATTGCAGCTCGTGTTTGATGAATTACTTGAAAAAGTAGGTGAGCCTTATTACAGCTATAGTCACTTCTGCCGTGCTTATAAACAATGGTTAGGTACGCAACGACTCTCAATGCGTCAGCAACATAAAGGGGGTGAAAAGCTGTTTGTGGATTATTGTGGCCCCACAATTACCATTACTTGTCCGACGACACAGCAAAAGCGTACTGCCCAGATATTCGTTGCTGTGCTAGGTGCATCAAATTATACCTATAGCGAGGCAACGTATAGCCAGCAACTTGAAGATTGGGTAATGAGTCATGCGCGTTGCTTTGAATTTTTAGGCGGTGTTCCAGACGTTGTTATTCCCGATAACCTCAGAAGTGCTGTCAGTAAAACCTGTCGCTACGAGCCTGATTTAAATCCGACGTACCACCAGTTAGCCGAGTACTTTAATGTTGCTGTCATTCCGGCTAGACCTTATAAACCCAAAGATAAATCGAAGGCTGAAGTAGGTGTACAAATTGTTGAGCGTTGGATCATGGCACGCTTGCGTAACCAAACCTTTCACAGCTTAGCGCAACTAAATCATGAAATAGCAAAGCTACTGGATATGATGAACAATAAGGTGATGAAGCAGTATCAACAATCACGCAAACAGCTATTTGATATGGTGGATAAAAATGCATTAAAACCACTACCTAAAAAGCCCTATCAATATACACAAATTAAAACGGTACGTGTACATATTGATTACCATGTTGAAATAGAAAAACATTACTACAGCGTGCCTTATCTGTGGGTTAAAAAACAATTACGCGCACACATATCCAATCAGCTAGTGCAGCTTTATCATGACGGCACCTTAATAGCACAGCATCCTCGTTCAAACCGCTTAGGCGGACATACGACACAGACACATCATATGCCAAAGGCGCATCAAAAACAGCATGAGCAGTCACCGATAAATTTACGCTCATGGGCGTTGAGTATCGGTGATTATACTCATCAAGTTGTTGAATTATTGCTTAATAGCAAACGTCATCCTGAGCAAGCTTATCGCACCTGTTTAGGGGTGTTAAGTTTAGCTAAAACGTATTCAAAGGAACGCCTCGAGCGAGCATGTTACCGAGCAATACGCATGGATACGACAACCCTGCGATCAATTAAACAGATGCTGCAAAAAGGATTAGATCAACAGCCCTTACCCACACAACAAACAGAGCCAGAAAAACCAATTACACATAGCAACATACGTGGCACAGATTACTACCATTAAGGAATATAAACATGATAGACATCATTAATCAGCAACTTCAACTGCTCAAGTTATCGGGTATAAAGCAAGCACTCAAACAACAGCTTGAGCAGCCAAATCTATATCAAGAACAAAGCTTTATAGAGCGAATCAGTTTATTGCTAACTCATGAAATTGATACGCGTGATCAAAGAAAAATAGAGCGACTAGTGCGACAAGCAAAATTCCGCTTACCAGGTCAGTTAAATCAACTCATTTACTCGCCGAAGCGCAATCTAGATAAAGCACAAATACGCAGCCTCAGCCAAAGTACCTGGCTGAGTTTACATCAGAATATATTAATTACAGGCGCAACAGGCTGTGGCAAAACATACCTCGCGTGTGCCTTAGGTCACGAGCACTGTTTACAAGATAAAAGTGTCTTCTATATTCGATTAAAAGAATTACTTGAAAGTCTATTCCTAGCACAGGCCGATGGCAGTTATCGAAAATTACTGGGTAAACTCATTAAATACGACTTACTTATTTTAGACGATTGGGGGCTAGAGCCACTCAGTGCTCAGCAACAAAGCGACTTACTTGAATTAATCGATGCTAGATATGGTTATAAATCACACATCATCATTAGTCAGTTACCACAAGAGAATTGGCACAAAATGATCGGTGAATCAACGCACGCTGATGCAATTTTGGATAGGCTAATTCATGGTTCAATTAAGTTGAATTTAAAAGGAAAATCTATACGAAAACAGTTAAATGAATTGACTGATAATGATCAGTTAAGTTAATTTAAAAATGGCTCTACAAAATGATAAATCAAGCGATCAAAACTGATGAGAATCGGTGATCAAAGTCATGAGAATACGCACGGCTAAAATCTGAGGTCATTCAGGAGGCAATGGCAAAAAATTGTTAAAGGCTTCTGAGCGCAAAGTATTAGCACATGAAGTCGTTAGCACAAATAAAATGAGTATTGCCTTAGCCTGTCGTACTTTCATGAAAAGTGAAACATGCTATCGCTATACGCCAAAACTGTCTGATGCAAATGATGAAATTGTAGTGTTGCTATTGGATTTAAGCCAATGTCAGCGTAATTGGGGATTTGGTTTATGTTTTTTATATTTATGCAATGTTAAAGGCTACACATGGGAGCATAAGCGCGTTTATCGTATTTACCGTGAGCTTGAGTTGAATCTGCGAATAAAGCCTAGAAAACGTCTAACAAGGGAGAAGCCTGAACCATTGGCTGTACCTGAGGCCATTAACGAGATTTTATGCATGACCGATGGTAGAGGGTGCAGCTTGTTCAATGTGATTGATGATTTCAATCGCGAAGGACTCACAATAGATGCTGACTTATCACTCCCCGCTTGGCGTGTGATCCGCTCACTCAATCAAACTATAGAATGCGTGGTAAACCAAAAGCTATCAGGTGTGACAATGGGCCTGGATATATTAGCCATAAATTAGCGGAGTGGGCGTTAAACAATAATATTGAATTACGATTTATTCAACCAGGTAACCTGCAACAAAATGCTTATGTAGAGCAGTTTAATCGTTCGGTTAGGTATGACTGGCTAAGTCATTATATTTACAGTGATATTAGTGAGTTACAAGATAAAGCTACCGATTGGTTATGGACTTATAATAATGAACGCCCTAACATGGGCATAGGTGGCATAACACCTATACAAAACTGGAAAAGTTAAACAACGGAAATTATACAGATAGCCTCCATTAAAAATGGGGGATTACCCACCTTTACTCGAAAGGCAATTTACAAAAGATATCAAACACTGTATCGATGCACCTTACAAAGGTGACTGATAGTCAATACCTACATTTTAATATTCACACGAAGATAGAAGCATAGCTGAACTGTCTTATATAATTAATGCAATGCCTGCCTAATATTGATATTTTTATTAGCTATATAGCTAATTTATGAATTATACATTAACATATTAGTTATATAGCTAACTTTAAATAAGTAAACATATGTCAAGTAGAGCAGATATTGGCAAGCAAATAAGTACTAGTAGAAAAGCTTTAGGCTACACCCAACAAAAGCTATCAGAGATCGCAGGAATTAATAAAACAACGATTTCCGAGATTGAAAATGGTCGTTTCACTGGTTCATTCGATATATTTGAGCGACTGCTTGATGCTGTTGATTTACAATTTGAAGTTACGGCAAAGCAACACACTCTACCAGACTGGGATACTATTGAAGATATATTCTCGGAGGATGACTAATGAGTGGTACATCACAGCTTCCAAATAAAATTACAAATATAACAGTATGCACTGACCACGCTGAAGTTGGCTTACTAACACATGGCTCAGTACATCACTACCAGCCAACGCAAGAAAAACTACATGTTTCGCTTACTATGACTAAAAAAGGCATGGACGGTTACTCATCTGGTTCTCTTCACCCTATATTTTCACAAAATTTGCCAGAAGGCTTTAACCGTCGATTCATTGCAGAAAAATTAGCGAGATACGCCAAAGTAAACGATATGTATTTACTTGCTTTACAGAGCGCACAAGGCATTGGCATGCTTTCATATAAAAGTGAGCTTACCTTACCAGAGGCTGAACCTATATCTTTGAGCGATATTTTGACTTATAACAGTAATACACCACTTTTCCCTCAGTTATTAGAAAAGTACTACCTACAAAACTCGTTGGCAGGAGTACAACCTAAAGTAAGTATACCTAATACCTCAACTATTAAAACCGACAGAACAATTCCGCAGAAAGATTTAATAGTGAAGTCATTCGATACCGAGTTTCCATTACTTACGGTAAACGAGTTTGTGTGTATGGAAGCCGCTCGCCATTGCGGCCTTGAGCCACCAAAGGTATACTTGTCTGAAAATTTAGAAACGTTCGTCGTTGAACGCTTTGATAAAACAAGTGACGGAACTAAGCTCGGTTATGAAGATTTCACAACCTTACTAAAAAAAACTAACGACCCCGACGCTAAATACACTGGCAGCTACGAGACCTTACTCAAAGCTACTTATCTATATACAAACAGCCAAGCCGAAGTAGAAAAGATGTACAAGTACATTGTATTTACCTGCTTAATTGGTAACGGCGATGCGCATCTAAAAAACTTTGCCTTGCAATATACACCTGATATGAAAAACATATATCTCTCACCACCGTTTGATATAACACACACAAAAATCTACGAAACCATTGATAATAAAATGGCACTCAAATTGGCTAACAGCAAAGAGTTTCCAGACATGTCGTATTTACTAAAATTAGCTAATGGCACCCATTTTAAAATTAGAAAAGCCAAAGAGATAATAGAATCTCTTAGCGAGGGTATTATTGACTACCTTAAACACTCTAATGAAGTACAGCTACTTGATGGATTACGTGCATCAATAGAAAGCTCAGTATCAAATACAATGACGCCTGGCTATTCAACTAAAAGCTACCGCCATGACAGAATTAAAAAGTTTGAGTAGTATCAAATCTAAACAATCGATTTCACATAAGCATTTTACAGCACATATCGAGTACAACTTTAGTTTTTGTTTATTTCAGTTAGCTATTTACTTCAAAGGACGTTTAGACAATGCCCTCAGTATTTAAGCTAGTTTATGACAAAAAATGTTATAAAATGGAGGTATGAGTATTGATGTTAACCACCTTCCAGACGATCCATCGTTGCTTAAAAAGCTGCTGACAGAGCACGCTGAGAAATTAGCGCAAGCGACTGCCAGAAACCGGTATCTAGAAGAGCAATTTCGCCTAGCGCAATAAAAAAAATTTGGTAAAAGTACCGAAGGCTTTGACGCACAAGGTGAATTGTTTAATGAAGTCGAAGACATCATTGAGCAACCTGATGAGCATGCTACGCAAGAGATTAGCTACACTCGAAAAACACCAAAGCGTAAACCAGTGCCAAAACCTTACCCCGTGAGCAAGTGATTTATGACATTGCTGATGAAGACGTCAGCGAAAAGCTTGACTTCGTACCCGCAAAGGTGAGCATATTCGCCCAAAGTACGCGTGTCGTGAATGTGATAAGTCAGGGTCGAATAACAGTATTAAACAAAACCAAGATGCCAAACATGCCCATTAACAAAGGCATAGCTACGTCCAGGATGTTTAGCCAAACCTCACGCGGCGCAATACCAAGTGCCACCTATACAGCATCATCGAAACTGCGAAATCCAACGGCTTAACGCCATTTGATTACATCATGCATTGCCTCTATGAGCTTTGCCAGCCTGAGCCAGACATAGAACGATTATTGCCTTGGAACATCGATATCTAGGTGGAGATCGCCGGACGTTTACAAAGTGATAAATAAAGACACAGTTGAAATTGACCAAGCGCTTGATGTGGATTGGACAATCAAAGAAAAGTCAATCAATTATATTGAGCAAATTTTGAAAGGCTTTAGCCACAACAATTATGCAGTAGAACGATATCAGGACAAGCTTCACAAGCAAATGAAAGATGCTGAGGATCTAATTCGGTTTGTGGAAAGTAATTACAATAATGTTCAGTACAATAAAATATCGATTTCCCCGCACTAATCTCAGTGAGGTGGTTTTTTAAGATTTAATTTTTTATCAGTTGCTTAGAGTGTGTTTTATCCTTTTTGTTACAAATTATAATTTGATAGAGATTCTGTATTGGCCCTCTCTAGCTTAGTAGCCTAGATATGAAGGTGTGACATAATTTATAAGTGAACCGTTCAGAAGTATTGGGTATATTAGTTTTTTATTTGTAATAATTTACCTAGATTCAAATTGTAAGTGCATAACTTATTTTGGCTAGATTAAGTGGTCAGTTGCTCATAAGCTAACTGCTTTTTCTCCGGCAAGAGATTTTACAATGAGACATTACAAACAACTGACCTATGCGCAAAGATGCCAGATCGCCGTTCTAAAGAAAAGCGGTTTTACGCAACAAAGTATTGCTGAGCTAACTAATTTATCGCAATCTACGATTTCAAGAGAGCTTTCTAGAAATACAGGTAAGCGAGGTTACAGACACAAACAAGCTCATGAGCGGGCTTTGTTTCGCCGAAGAAGTGTAAGAAAACCGCTTAAGATGACACCTGAAATGATGGCTTTAATTACCCAGAAGCTTAATGAGAAGTGGAGCCCTGAACAAATAACGGGATGGTTGCGATAAAGAAAGTGAACGGTCTGTCAGCCATGAATGCATTTATCTGTATATCTGGGAAGATAAAAA